>SLAU01000279.1 GCA_007126675.1 Balneolaceae bacterium | reverse complement strand
TATGAACAAATACGTAAAATAATTTAACTTCTGCAAGAATTGACCGTAAACCACTGTTTTTCCTTGATCGGTGATTGTCCGCACGATCCCGTTCTTTTAACCGTCCCAAAGGGATCCCTACGGGACAGAGGCGCTGTGGGTGCAGATTGGTTTTATTACGGTAAGATGTGGAATGTGATAAAATTTATGGGCTAATAGAACGCCGATCATGCGGATGGGACAGATCTTCACAGATTTTTATCTTTTCTTGATCAGCGATTCTCCGCACGATCCGTGTTTATCCGTGTTATATTAACCGCAGAGGCGCTGTGGACGCAGATTGGTTTTTACATCCAAGTCCTCCAAAATACTTTAAATTCAATCGGATGGTCCAGGTACACCCTGGAAAGACGTACCATATAACGTGCTCTCTCCGGAACGTGACACGCTGCTTCACTTAACACTATAATACAATATATCATTAAGCAGATACACCGTATGTCCTGAAATATAGACACAGCTATGATGCATCCTGCTATAACCGGCAAGCACAAAGTATTCCTCCATGTCCACTTCGGTTTCTTCATTGCAGGTTATATAGTGGTCAAACTCTTCCTGTGTGGTTATAATCAGTTCAAGCTGGCTAAGGTTTTCATTGTCATCATCTAATTCCAGATTCCCGGCATTAAACCCGCAGTTCCATACCGGCCATTGCCCTCTTAATACTTCAAAAGGCACCGACTCCGGTCTCACATTATGAGCACGGCTGAAATGCATCCTTCCCCGGAACTCTTCACTCTCATCGCCTGTAAAAACGTATTCTGCTATCAGGGTTTCATTTTCCTGCTCAACGGTTACTACCGACTCCAGGCGTTCTCTGACCGGTATATTTTTCTGGCAAACAGAACGGGATTCACAGTTCAGATTTATAGAAACCGAATCCTCACCGGCAACTTCAAAACGGCTCTCTTCACTATCCGGACACTCCTCGCAATAAAGAAAAGCAAACAGGGAGCTGTCTGCCGTAAATTCAATCAGGTACTGCTCTTCATCGGGCACCTGCCATGTGCCGTTTTCGTAGCTGTCGAACAACGTGTCGGAGATCGATTCAACGGTTGTCAGTTTCCAGGCGGTTCCGGCAAGATCCGGTATCGGGTCTGCGCCCGGCTGTACGGGATCGTCCCCGCAGGAAATCACAAGTATCGTCATCAGTGCGATTGATGCGGCTGCCACAAATCCAATTGTTGTTTTACTCTCTGCATCCATAGAAGGCCTCCGGAGTGTTACTCCATTCAATCCGTTTCGGTTCGATTTATTGTTCCAGCGCTTCAATCCACGCTTCCAGTTGCTCGATTGTTTGCTGCTGTTCCTGCTAAAAAAATCTGAATTCGAACCCGGGACGCTGTCAGATCCGGTGGGTGCTGACAGGTCCCTGATTCCCTGATCAACTAATTTTCAAATCTACTACTTCACCAGCACCATCTGCCGTGTCTGTACAAAATCGGCGGTTGAAAGCCGGTATAAGTAAACCCCGCTGGCAAGGTTTGACGCATCGAATGCTACTTCATGCGCACCCGATTCTATTAGCCCTTCCACCAATACGGCTACGCGGCGTCCGAGGATGTCGTACACTTCCAGGCGGACATTGCTGTTTACAGGAAGTTCATAACGGATAGTCGTAACCGGGTTGAAAGGATTTGGATAGTTGGCAGAAAGTGCAATCTTCTGAGGCGTTTCTGAACCGATCTCATCTACATCACCACCGGAATCATCCCCGCCGCCGGCCAGTGGCTTCGCCTGAGTAGTTCCCGTTGCCGGTTTACCGATGGTAACCGAACCGGAATTGGAGGTTAATGTTACCGGGTTTTCCCTTGCTTCGATCGTAAGCGTAGAGCCGCTTGCCAGGTATACATCTTCGTGGAAGTCCATATCCTCAAACAGGGGCAGGGTAACCAGGGGTTTTTCGATTCCCAGTGTAGCTCCGTGGTTCTCAATAGTTCCTATAAGCGCACGATACGCATTCACCCGTCCATATCCCATCTCCTCGTTCCAGGTAAGATCGGGCCGTGCACCGGCGCCCATTGTATACGTATAGCCGCCAACTTTTTCGGCAGAGCTTTCAATGATATAGCGGACTTCATCATAAGTCAGATCATCATTGATTGATAACATCAGAGAGGCGATGCCTGCTACATGAGGTGCTGCTGCAGATGTACCATGAAACCAAATTGTGTAACTTGTATTTTCATAATCTTCTGATACCAAAGTTCCATTATTGATAATATGAATTTCGATTGGATCAATTTCATCATTATAACCTTCGAACGCATTATCTGTTGTTGGTATTAGCACACCCGGGGCCACGACATCAAGACCTGTTCCAAAATTGCTTCCCCATGCGCTTTCCGTATCACACGAAGTGGGTGATTTTCGCTCATCACACATACTTGACGCTCCGACTGCAATGACATCCGGGTTGTTTGAAGGCCACCTTAAATTCCCATCATTATTACCTGTAGAAAATATCAATACAGTTCCTAAGCCATTTCTTCCATGATTGATTGCATTATTTATAGCTTCATCCATACAATCTAACGCAAATTCAGGATGAAAGCTCCAAGAGTTATTGATTATAGATGCACCATTTTCCCATGCAAATTCAATCGCTGATGCGAATTTCATAACGCCATCAAAAGACGTTTCCATATTCGAGCTGATTGACATAAGCATACCATTTGGTGCAATACCTGCAATCCCCTCTTCATTATTTGCCATCGCACCAATAATACCGGCCACCGCGGTTCCATGCGGACCGCGTACAACGCTCGGAGGCGGATCATCATTCGATGATTGAGGTTCCGGTTCGCCTACGCCGCCTTCCGCGTCAAAACTGACCGGATGTATATTTGGTAAATCCGGATGGATTTTGGATATACCACGATCATTTACAGCTGTAATAATTTCTTCCCTCCCCTCTGTGATTTCCCATGCATTAATCATTTGAATATCAGCTCCATGAATTCCTACTCCATATTGACCGGTATTGTTTAAATTCCATTGATCGAGAAAAAACGGATCACTCACCGTCGATGAATTAATCATATTAAAAAAAATAAAATCCGGATGTGCAGCTTTGAAATAACCGCTTTCATAAAATATGTTGGCCATTTCAAGTGCATTCCCGGAACTGCTTCGGTTGGATGCCAGAGTGTACCACAACGGCATGTAATAGTTATTACCAAGTATATCTACATGATACTGTTCTGCGAGTTCTTCGAGTATCTTGATATCACCTTCACGATGCAGGCGGACATAAAACAGATTCGACAAACCAACCCTTTCTCCGGATTTCGACTTAAAAAAAGGCGCATGATAAGAAATTTTTGGAGAATTCAGATTAATATTATTTTCTTCCCCTGAAATGATTAGAAAATGATAATCTTTATTATTGAACTCGATTCCCGATTGACGAGGAACCATATAGGAACCGATGTTTGCTTTCTTAATCTCTCCGATTCGATCACTTTCAATATTAAATTCAGCTATCAAAGTGTTTACATCTATAAATTGATCAAGCAAAATAAAGTGTTCATCTGTTTTTAAATCTAAATATTTTTTCTCACCGTTATACCAATAGTAATTCCCGCTTTCCTGTGAAAGCACAGTTGAAGTTGTAATCAGAAAAGCTATCATTAAGAGGCAATATTTCATAACCAAACCCTCCAAAATACTTTAAACTCTATCAGATGATCTTGATAGGTCCTTGGAAGGCTTACAATATACTGTGCACTCTCCGGCATATCACACGCTGCTTCTCTTATCGCAACACTATAATACAATATATCATTGAGCAGATAAATCGTATGTTCTGGAACATCTACACAGCTATGATGAACACTGCTTAACCCGGCAAGCACGAAATATTCATCCATATCTACTCCAGTTTCTTCATTGCAAGTTATATAGTAGTCAAACTCTTCCTGTGTGGTTATGATCAGTTCAAACCGGCTGAGATTTTCATTCTCTTCATCAAATTCCAGGTTCCCGGTATTTATTCCACATTTTCTAACCAGCCATTGTTGTTTTAATACTTCAAAAGGCACCGGCTCCGGCCTCACATTTTCAGCACGGCTGAAATGCATCCTTCCCCGGAACTCTTCATTCTCATCGTCTGTAAAAACGTATTCGGCTCTCAGGGTTTCTCCCACCTGCTCAACGGTTACTACCGACTCCAGACGCTCCCTGACCGGAATATTTTTCTGGCAAACTGAGCCGGATTCGCAGATAAGATTTATGGAAAGTGAATCTTCCCCGGCAACTTCAAACCGGCTGCCTTCACCATCCGGACATTCTTCGCAGTAGAGAAAAGCATACACGGAACTGTCCGGGGTGAATTCCAGCAAATACTGCGCGGTTTCAGGCACCTGCCAGATGCCGTTTTCGTAGCCGTCGAACAGTGTGTCCGAAACCGATTCAACAGAAGTAAGTTTCCAAGAGGTACCGGCAAGCTCAATCTCATCTTCGGGTTCGGCGCTAACCGGGTCGTCGCCGCAGGAAACCGCCAGGGCCGCAAGCAAAACGGCTGCGGCTGCAACTAGTCCGAATATTGTTTTTTTCTCTGCTATCATATCATACCTCCGGAATATTCATCCATTACGGTTCAATTATTGTTCCAGCGCTTCAATCCGCGCTTCCAGTTCCTCTATTTTTTGCTGCTGTTCCTGTATTGCGGTGATTAGCACGGGAATCAATCCGTTGTAATTGACGGCTTTGGTAATAACTGTATCGGGCGGGTTTCCATTGCCTATGTCGTTTTCATTGAGAAAATGCACTACATCACGGACCAGTTCCGGGAATAGGTTTTCTACTTCTCCGTCCAGTATCCCCAGATGTTCTCCCACTTTGGCGTGTGATTCAGGCAGACCCTGCTGTCGCAGTTCGCCGGCCCCCAAATATTCAAAACGGGCCGGGGTCAACTGACCGAGCTTGTCCATCACATTTTCATCATGGAGGGAGCGAATGTTGGTCTTGAATCGTTCATCGGAAGTCAGATAATCACCCGTAGTATAAACATCCCCGGTAAAATAGCCCGCGTAGCTGATTGTATTGTTGGATGCCGACCCATACACCCCATAACCGCCATAGCCGTTCTGAGCATGTCCGCGAATACCGTACGACCCGTAGGCACCATCCGCTATCGAGTATATACCATACCTGGTACCAGTATGTCCACAATTGTTATTGCCGTTGCACTCAACATTTAAGGCACGAACGGACACCGTGTTTTCCGTTTTTATGGCCACATTACCATTATCGTTGATCGTGATCTGCCCGAAAACCGGCAGCACAATCAGGAGAGAGAGAGAGAGAGAGAAATTGAGTATCAACCATTTTTTCATAATAACCTCCGGTGGGATTAGGTTAACCTGCCCGTCGGTTAAAAATGCCTGAACTGTTTTACATCACAAATAATAAAAATTGAAGAAGACATTACCGACAAAGCGGTATGCTTGTATAAATAAATACGTAAAATAATTTCATATCCGCAAGAATTGACCGTAAGCCACTGTTTTTCTTGATCGGTGATTGTCTGCACGATACGCGTTTTTTTTACCGCGGAGGCGCAGTGGGCGCTGATTGTTTTTCACTGTGGTAACACAGGGAATGTGATAAAATTTACGGGCTGATGGGACGCCGATCATGCGGATGAGGCTGATCTTCACTGATATTTATCTTTTCTTGATCGGCGAGCATCCGCACGATCCGTGTCTATCCGCGTTCTATTAACTGCGGAGACGCTTGTGTGCGCAGATTAGTTTTCGGTTTAAAAAAAATTCCGGACGCTTACAGGAGGTCTGGAAAAACACCAGACCACACTGTCAGGTCCTACTCATAAAACCCCACTCTCAGCGCTCTCCGCGCCTCCGCGGTTATTTATCCGTTAGTGCCGCCACACCCGGCAGTTCTTTCCCTTCCAGGTATTCCAGGCTGGCGCCGCCGCCGGTGGATACGTGCGATACTTTATCCTGCAGCCCCGATTTTTTAATGGCTGATGCGGAATCACCGCCGCCGATAATGGTGGTTGCACCGTACGATGAAGTAGCTTCTGCCAGCGCTTTGGCTACGGTGAATGTGCCCTCTGCAAAGTTCTCCATTTCGAAAACGCCCATCGGTCCATTCCAGAGTACGGTTCGTGCATTTTTGATCTGGTTGCCAAACGCAATGGCCGACTCGGGGCCGATATCAAGTGCCATCCAGCCATCCTCGATTCCATCCTGCGGCACCACTTTGTGCTCGGCGTCATTGCTGAACTCTTTAGCAACAACCGAGTCAACAGGCAGCATCACATTTACACCGGCTTTTTCTGCTTTTTGCAGCAGTTCCTTCGCCAGGTCAACTTTATCCTCCTCTACAAGTGAGTTTCCAACCGGCAGACCTTTTGCCTTGAAGAATGTGTAGGTCATTCCGCCGCCGATTATAATGGTATCCACCTTATCCAGCAGGTTTTCGATCACCCCAATTTTATCGGACACTTTTGCCCCACCCAGTATCGCTACAAAAGGATGGTTCGGGTTGTTTACGCTCTCTTCGAGGTAGCGGATCTCTTTTTCAAGCAGGAATCCTGAAACCGATGGCTGCAGAACTTCCGTTACACCCGCCACGGAAGCATGGGCGCGGTGGCTGCTGCCGAATGCATCGTTCACAAACAGGTCGGCATGTTTGGCCAGTTTTTTGGCAAATTCAGGATCGTTCTTTTTCTCTCCGTTATGAAAACGCACATTTTCGAGCAGAACGATTTCGCCAAACCCGGCTTTTTCAATTACGCTGTCAGCTTTATCGCCTATGCAGTCTTCCGCAAAGTGCACCGGTACATCCACCAGTGTTGCAAGGTGATCGGCTACCGGTTTCAGGCTGAACTCCGGCGACGGCTCACCGGCCGGCCGGCCAAGGTGGCTGGTTAATATTAATTTCGCACCACGCTCAACCACATAGTTGATCGATTCGAGTGCCTGTACGATACGGTTGTCGTCCGAAATCACTCCGTCTTTCACGGGAACATTGAAATCGACACGCATCAGTACGGTTTTATTTTTGAATTCGTTAACGTCTTTCAGGGTTAGTTTTGCCATTTTTAGTCCTTTTTCTCTATTAGTTATCCGGTTTTCTATAAAATACGGGTTGTACAGGTGGTTTGGAAATGGTTTTAACCCAATCCCGTGCTCTGCGCAACTCTGTGAATCATCAGCGTAACTCCGCGAGAACGTTCTCGCAGAGTTCGCTGATTTTCGCAGATTTTATTTCGATTTACCCGATGATCAGACGCTACCAGGATTCCGGCAAAAAGCGCCGGAAACACTGGCAGGTCGTAATGCATCATTCATCATTCAAAATTTCAAAATTCCATAATTTCTCATTCAAAATTCCCCATCCCTGTTTTTAACCTGAACATTCTCTATTTTTGCGTTGAAAAAATTAATTGCTATGAGTTCAATCTACTTCGATCATGCTGCCACAACCCCGGTTGACCGGCGCGTACTTGATGAAATTTTACCCTATTTCACTGATAAATTCGGAAATGCGAGTTCGGCACACCAGCTTGGCCGCGATACCAAAGTTGCAATAGAAGATGCCCGCGAGCTAATCGCTGAATTAATTGGTGCGGAACCATCAGAAATTATTTTTACAAGCGGCGGCACCGAAAGTGATAATGCGGCTATAAAAGGCGTTGTGAATGCCACCCGGAAAAAAGAGATCATCACCTCTCCTATCGAACACCACGCAGTTATTCATCCTGCTGAAAGTTTAAAAATGAGCGGATGCAGGGTAACATATCTCGAGCCTGATACCAAAGGAATGATCACCGCGGCACAGGTTGCTGAGGCAATTACTGAAGAAACGGCCATTGTGAGCCTGATGCATGTAAATAACGAGATCGGGACGATACTACCCATAAAAGAGATCGCCGAAGTTTGTAAAGAGAAGAAAATCCCCTTCCATTCCGATACCGTGCAAAGCGTGGGCAAATTGCCGGTGAATGTGAAGGAGCTCGGTGTGGATTTGCTTAGCATCAGCGCTCATAAAATATACGGCCCTAAGGGAGTTGGCATTTTGTATGTTCGCAATGGTACTCCCTGGATCCCCTGGCTGCAGGGAGGTTCGCAAGAACGCAGGCGACGTGGCGGCACTTCGAACGTGGCCGGCATTGTGGGAATGGCAAAAGCTCTTGAACTATCAATTAATGAGATGGATGAAAATCTTGCTCATTTCAGCAAATTAAAAACGGCTTTGATCGACGGACTGGAAGCAAACTTCAAGGGGCGATACCAGATTAATGGAAATATTGACAATTCCGTACCGAATATTGTTAATGTCTGTTTTAAAACCGCAGACGGAAAAGGGCTTGACGGGGAAATGCTGCTGCTGAATCTTGATATTGAAGGCATTTGTGTTTCTAACGGATCGGCCTGCACATCCGGGGCTGTGGAGCCTTCGCACGTTCTGAAAGGAATTGGATTATCAGACCAACTTGCAAATTCCAGCATCCGGATCAGTTTCGGGAAAAGTAATAACACAGAGCAGGTTCAATATTTCCTCAAAAAACTTGACGGTGTACTGAACCGAATGATTCCGGTTGAATCATGAATATCTGTGTGTTTAAAGAGGCAGAAATTATTCCTGCCACTTATTTTATCGTGAGTTCGACATTAGCGTTTGGATAAGTGCCTGAGGCTGTCCAAAAAGTAAATCAATTAATGAACCAGCTTAAATAATTTAGACATTAAATCCCTCTCTATTTTTTAGAGAGGGAGATAGGGTGAGTCAGAAGAATAAATCTAAATTATTTAAGCGAAATTCGATGAATAAAACCTTTTTGGACAGCCTCGTAGTTTAGTGTGCCTTAAGAAAAGCTATAAGTTGAAAAAGTAGCTCATTGCCAATTTTCAACCACCCCTAAATCCCCTCCTTTAAAAGGAGGGGACTTTGTTGTTGCCAAATTCAAGGATCTTATCTCGAGCTCAGGTTACTTTATATACTTATTTCCAAACTATAAGCTAAAGCCTATTCCTGCGTATATAGTGGTATCTGAATTATCTCCAAAGATCCCTACTAAGTCTAAACTTCCCGTCAGGTATAATCTTTTTTGTTCCGATGGCTGGAAAGCGGCATGAAACCGAATAAAAGCCGTATCAGAGGGGGATGGGAAAAACTCAGAATCGGAAGCATTTCTTTCCTGATTATCACTAAGTTCGTAGCGCTGAAAAAGAAATGAAGCAGCAACAAGGTTAAATGTTGCAGAGGGTGTAAACTTCCCAAGATTCCAGCCATAACCACCACCAATATCAAAATTTAAAAAGTGAAGAGTGGGTATTTCCGTAGCGGGTGATCCGGCTGAATACATGCCGCCAAAGAAAAAATAGGCAAGCCGGCTGCTGAAAATGAAACCATGATTTTCACCTTGTCTCGGGAAAAGTCTGCGATTATAAAATTCAAGAAACAATGTTCCACCGTCATCAAGATCTTCCAGGTTCAGTCCAAAACTGTACTGGTCAAAAACATACCCAGAAACTTCACGATCGACTAATCTATCAGACTCTTCCTGTTGAACATCAGTCCTGCTTTCGGGCTGTTCTGTAATATCTTCGGTTTGTGATGCAATTTCGGGTTCTGCACCAATCTGAAAAACTACCTGTCTGTTTTCCATACTGATATATATTTTTTGCTCGCTGTCGTTTTCTAAAATCAGGAATTCATCAGCAACGAAGGTTTCAGCAGGGGTAATTACAGAAACTACAATTGCATCAGACACAGGTAAAACAATCTCCCGCTCCTGACCGGCACGCATAGGATAGCGATCACCGGCAATATCGAGTACTACATTCGAGTTGCCTGTCCAAACGATTGTAACTTCTGCATCAGAAAGATCCGCAGCACTTAACGGTTGAATGAAAATGAGAAATATGAGCAATACAAATGCCTGTTTTAAAACTTGTATGTACATGATGATAAAATTTAATTGGGGTAAAAAATGACAGCCAAAGTTGTCATTTTTGATTTTAATCACAATACCAAGAAGTGAGTATTCTTCATCATCAGGTAGTCCTTCTCAAAACAAACTGAACGAACCAGGAAAGCGGGTGGTTGCACAAACTAACTTAATCTTAAGTATATGGTAATCAGAAATTATTTTTCCGGATCAAAAACAGGTGATCTGCCCTCAGATTGCGAGATGTCGCAATCTCCGCTTGATGCTTGTCCCGATTCTCCAAATTGTTTACGTGTATCAAGAATAGTCAACAATTCGCCCGAAGAACTATTTGAAACAGTACTAAAAGTTCTTCAGGAAATGCGAGCAGAAGAGATATCACCTGATCGCAACCGGCACTTTATAGGCGCAGTGTTTTGCATACCGGTTTTTCGATTCAGAGACGATGTTACCATTGCCATAGAAAATGCAAATGAAGGTTCCCTGCTTCATATCCGGAGCGCGAGCAGGGTGGGATACAGTGATCTTGGCGTAAACCGGCGGCGGGTACACAAGCTATTAAAGAAATTGGATCTTCAATAAGTAGAAAAATGATAAAATCTTACCGATCTTCATTGCAATGAATTTGTATTAACCAGTTAGTAAAATCTCTTACATAATATTATGACTAAACTATCTATTTACACAGGTGTTTTCTTAATTATTCTTGGAATTGCTTCCTACATTGCTACCGGAGCGGCCAGTGCAACCGCGCTGATTCCTGCATTTTTCGGATTAGCTTTTGTCGGCCTTGGTTTTCTGGGCAATCGCAGCGAAAACATGCGCAAACACTCCATGCACGCTGCCCTGCTGCTTGCTATACTTGGCCTGGGCGGATCTTTCGGCGGACTGATGAGTGTATTCGGCGTTCTGGGCGGCGGAGAGCTTGAGCGTCCTGCAGCTGCAATCGGTCAGGCGATTATGGCCCTTGCATGTATCTTTTTCCTGGTTGCCGGTGTGCGTTCATTCATCGAAGCACGCAAAAAACCAGCAGCTGATACTACTTTTGAGGATGGGAATCTTGATTAGAGAGTAGTGAGTATCGAGTATCAGGTATTGAGTAGCAAGATGTTTACCGAGACTTCTTTCCAAATCTCACTACTTGATACTCGATACTCAATACTCGTTACTCACAGTCATGCGTCTTTAAACATATCCTCAATCAAATCACCGTATTTATCTTCAATTACACGTCTTTTTACTTTCAGGGTGGGTGTGAGTTCGCCGGTTTCAACCGTAAACTCATTGGGTATTAATCTGAAATCTCTGATTTTCTCATGAGACGCAAGTTCTTTTGAGAACGAACGAATTTCTTTACTGAAAATATTGACGATTGCTTCATTTTTCAGAAGATCTTCCATTGAATCATACTTGATGTCGTTCTGCTTTGCATGTGTTTCAAGTGCTTCAAAATCGGGTACAATCAGTGCAGCCATAAAAGCCTGGTTTTCCCCAACCACAACAAGCTGGTCGACCCACTTGCTCGTCTTGAACATATCCTCAATCGGACCGGGATAAATATTTTTACCACCGGCGTTCACGATCATATGCTTAATGCGGTCGGTAATCTGGAGCCTGCCGTTTACAAACCGCCCGACATCGCCGGTATGAAGCCAGCCATCGTCATCAATCATCTCTTTGGTTGCTTCTTCATTATTCCAGTACCCTTTCATCGTATTGGGTCCGCGATTCAAAATCTCACCGGGCTCGGAGGTTAAATCGGAAGGATAGTCCTCACCGCTAAGCTGTGCAATGATTTTGTTATCCTCGAGCCGCTGGATTCCAACCGTAACTCCATTAATCACTTTTCCAACTGTACCCATCTCCTCTTCCCCGTACCGGTTACAGGTCATCACCGGCGAAGTTTCGGTAAGGCCATAGCCTTCGAGGATATTTAAGCCAGCTGACATAAAGAAAGCACCAATCTCTGCCGGAAGTGCAGCACCACCCGAAACGAAGAACCGTATTCTGCCGCCGGTACGCTGCCTCAGTTTATCAAATACCAGCTTATCCGCTATTGTTTTTTGAACACTTATCAGACCGCGCTTTCCTTTCCAGTGTTTTTCTCCCACATCAAGTGCCCAATTGAAAATCGCTTGCTGTATTGCACTGCCTTCCTGAACATTTTTCTTTACAAGATTGTAGATCTTTTCAAACAATCTCGGAACACTGACCACAATAGTCGGATTCACTTCCAGCATATTTTTAGCAACGGTATCCACACTTTCGGCATAATAAATCTCTGCACCTCCGGCGGCCATAGCATAATAACCGCCGGTACGTTCAAATGAATGGCAGAGGGGTAAAAATGAAAGGCAACGATCTTTATCACTAATCGTAATAGCATCATGAGCAGCCTTAACGTTGCTCACAATATTACGGTGAGTCAGCATTGCACCTTTTGGGTTCCCGGTTGTACCGGACGTATAGATGAGTGTAGAAACATCTTCCGGCTTAACCCCTTTTGTTCTTTTTTTCAGTTGATCGCTTAGTTTTGTTTCTGCTTTAGAACCTGCGGTGCAAACAGTGTCAAAAAGTTTCACAAAATTATTTTTAAGATGAGCTTTCACTTTGGGTTCGTCAAAAGCGATAACCTGCTTCAGTTCTTTACAATTGTCAAAAATTTCTACTGCTTTTTTCAGTTGTATTCCGGTGGATACAAAAAAGATTCTTGCACCGGAATCATTCAATATATATTCGCACTGATGCGGCGGCAGTGTTGTATACAGGGCTACATTTATAGCGCCGATGGATTGAATTGCGAGATCAACAACAGCCCATTCATATCGGTTTTCGCTGAGTATGGCCACCCGCTCGCCTTCTTCAACACCCTGCTGCAGTAAATAACTGGCTAAGGCGGTTACATCTTCTTTAACTGTGCTCCATGTAACTGTTTTATAATCTTCATTAGGACTGGGCTTAAAAGCAAAAGCTGTTTTATCAGTATTTTCGTATTTTTTAACCAGATTAATGTAAAGCTCCGGAATTGTTTCAAAAGCGACTACTGCAGGCATAGTGTAAAGTGTTTGGTAGTTGTCATTTTGAGCATAAGATAAAATATTAACACAATTTTAATAGTGTTTTGTAAACTGATACACTCATTTTTTAATACGATTAACTAAAACAGAGCGTTCCGTTTTTACAAGGGGATATAAAAAATATACTTTAACATACCATTATGGCACACCCTGCACACGAAGACACAATACACCTGGTAAAAGAAATTTTCAGGACTTATCTGAAAGAAAAAAATCAACGGCAGACACCTGAACGATTTATGGTGCTTGAAGAGATCTACAAATCTGATGGCCATTTTGATGCTGACGACATTTTTTTCAGTATGAAGAATTCCGGTACACGCGTTTCAAGAGCCACCGTTTACAATACACTCGATTTATTGATTGAATGCGGTCTTGTGCAGCGCCAGCAGTTTGGTAAAAACCAGTATTACTATGAGCGATCCTATGCCTACCAGCAGCACGATCATATGATCTGCAAAGAGTGCGGGGTTGTTATTGAATTTTGTGATCCGCGAATTTTGGAAATACAAAAACTGATGGAGCAGTTACACAACTTTAATATTGAGGGGCATTCACTGCATCTTTTCGGTACATGCAACGATACTGAAGAATGCAAAAAACGAAAGGCCAGCGGAGATAAAATTAAGTCACTATCTGGTAATTAACCGCTTATCCATATCGTGTAATATTGGTAACGACTCACCTTCATTCAAAGATGCAGAAACTGCTATAAGCTGAGTTTCACCTGGGGATCCCTACTGGGGCGACATAAAATCATTAGTATAAAAGTGACTTTGATCCAAAAAAGGTGTCATCCCGGACGCAGCGTTAGCGAAGATCCGGGATCTCCAAGCGTTGATATAGGCAGGAGATGCCACGCTGGGGCGTGGCATAACGAAATTGATTAAGTCTTAAAATAATAATCGACTTTTAGGGACAATCTAACTGTTTTACCAAAATCTTATATCGAACTGACGTTACTGTAAGCCTCAGCCAGTTAATTGATCAACCGTACACGGTAGTTTCACTAATGAATCTTTTTGCTGCCCACTTACTGCCCATCCAGCCCATAAGAATTGCGAGTAAAACAACTGCACCTACCAGGTAATACCATCTGCCAAACGGCCATCCCAAAATACCTATCTGTGAAATGTAATGCGGAATCACCCATTCAAAGATAAGGTATAACAGTCCGGCTGCGGCGGTGCCGGAAATTAATCCCTGTATTACTCCTTCAATCAAAAATGGACGCCGGATAAAAGCGTTTGTTGCTCCAACAAGCTTCATTGCCCTGATCAGCTCCCGCTTTGCATATATTGTTAAACGGATGGTGTTAAATACAAGAATCATCGCCACAAACATAATGAAAATGCCAAGCGCTCCGCCTGCAATTGCAAGCTGTTCGGTTCGGGTTTCCAATATTTGCAGCAAAGCCAGGTTAAAGCGTACATCATCAACACCGGCATACGTTTCAATTTCTGATACAAAAACTTCTATCTCATTTACACTTGCCTGCTCACTAATTTTGATTTTAAAAGATGCAGGCAAAAAGTTTAAATCAGCCAATGCTTCGCCGCCCACGCCAAATTCTTCTTTAAAAATTACTGAAGCACTGTCTCTCGAGATATATTCAAGGTTTGCCACTTCCGGTTTTTGTTGAATTCGATTGCGTAATTCAAGCGTAGTTTGCTCATCAATATTCTCTAAAAAAACTTCTACCTCAACCTGCTGCTTTAGTATCTGGGAAACCTCATAAGCATTAAAACCCACTCTCGTCAATACCCCAATTAACAACACTGCCACAAACAGTGAAAACATGGAAGTAAAAGCTGCCAGCTTTGTGCGCTTAATTCCTGCAATTCCTTCTTTAATTAAATAACCGGCACTCATATTCTGTTAATTCGTAAATAGTACTCTTATGCTGAAAATAAATCGGCGTTCGGGCATGGGATAGCCCATTGTTTCAAAATAACCCCGCTGAGTGACTCCGTCCAACAAATTTTCCCATTTCAACAGCATCATAAACCAGCGAATGCGGGCCGATACTTCAAAATCGAGACGGTTAAATGGCGGATTCAATGCCTGATCACCGCCATGCTGCCATCGGTTTAACGGAGTAATGTACTCTGCGGTTCTGTAGTATTGTGGTGAAAATATACCGTTCACACCCATCTTTACAAATGTGGCCTGATCAAAAAAGTAGTTTTTTAAATAAAAGTTACCTTTAAGCCACAACCTTTCGGGCGAATTGGCCATACTCACGTTCACCGGGTTCAATGACTGCTCTGTTTCAAAAGTTTTATAGGTTGCTGAAATCTGGCCCTCGAACAAGCTCGACTCAAGCCCCAGCCATCCGGTTCCGGATAGTTGTCTGTAGTTATCAATATTCGTAAATGTTCCCTGCGGATCTAAAAAAATACCATCGTTCATTTCTCGCACATCAGCTCTGACACCAAAATTAAAGTACCTGAGAAAACCAATTACTGATTGCGCACCAACCGTAAGATTTTCTTCATTATTCAGGTTGGGATTTCCGGAGAACTCGATCGATTCCCAGTATAGTGCCTGCAAATCAGGAGCCAAATCACCATACCCCGCAAAGCCGGATAATACCCACCTGTCAAACAAAATCAGGTCTGCCCGGGCTGAAGCTTCTGTACTTCTCCTGCCATCACTTCGAAAATATGTACGCGCATTGCCTGACAGAAATAAATTCCTGTTAGGCTGAAACAGAAGATCGGTGTTCAATTCACCACCCGCCCAAAAATCTTCAGTAAGCTGGTTTCCCAGAGTTTCATGAAGCAAAAAGGTTCGGCCTGTCAGTTCTGCTTCCAGGTTACCGGCCTGCAGCCGCTGATTTCCGTACAGTTCATAATTCCTGAATTTTGTACCGAGAGAGTCAATATCACCCTCAGCGGTATATTGCATGGTTCGTTCATCAGTCTGATAATTGAACCCAAAGCTCGACCGGATTGGGGAATCTTTATCACCCCGGTGATGCAGATGCAGGAATACATCCTTGGTTTTTTCTTTCGACTCGGCATTATTTTGCAGCGGAGTTTCGGTAAACGGATTAAAAGCAAAAAAATCAGGATCCGTTACCTGGTAACCGAACGATTGCTGCTGCTCTGCCCTGTTGTTAATATATCCAACCCTCAACAGCCAGGTATCGGAAAGCTGCCTGTAACCCTGCAGAAAAATCTGCCGGCCTTCAACTTCACTACGCTGATAACCGATACCGTCTCTCCGATCCCAAAAAGAGATTTCGAGATTCGTTTTTTGGCTAATATTATGAGTGGCAACAAATTCAAGGCTCCGGTAATTTTCACTGCTCTCATCAAAGTTCAGATAGGTTCTGGGCTGTGTTAAATAATGATCTCTCAGCCTGATCCGTGTTCTGTGAATGGCACCATAATCCGATTCTTCAAGTGCTTTTATTTTATGCACCGGAACCCGGTACCAGTTGATTCCGCCGGTTAAAGGATCGTTTATATTTAACCCATTCATTTCTGCTCTGAAATGGCGGTTCTCAAAAGTGTGAAAATCAGTTCCGTCTACCCTGCTGAAGATTCCTGTTCTGTAAGAAATACCCCCGGGCCGTTTTGCAAACCGGTCGGTCAGGTTCAGCATATTCACCCATCGTAACGTACTGTCCGTTTCATTCACTTCGTACCCGGTAGAGGGTAGATATTGCCAGATAGAAACAGGAATAATAGTATCTGTCTCGGCATCTTCCATCTCCTCCTGCATCGCACCCGGATCTAATACTCCATTTATTGTATCTGCATCAACATCCATAATTGGAGGCACGGTGTCCTGAACAGCCACGCTCAATCCCATAAATAAGAATGCAAACAGAGTTGTCAACTGTAGTCAGGTTTTAGATTATAGGGATAGCTTTTTAAACCCTTCAAGCGGCGCCTTATTGTTTCGAGGGCAACCATTACAGTTCGCTCTTTGTTGATGATACGATCATTTGTAAAAAGTGCATGTATCGCAAAGTTTTCACCATTAATCCAAAATCCGAGCCACACTGTACCTACCGGTTTATCTTCAGTGCCGCCATCGGGTCCGGCTATTCCCGTGGTAGAAACTCCGATATCCGCATTCAATTTTTCTGCCACTCCCCTGGCCATTTGCAGAGCAACTTGTTTGCTTACAGCTCCAAATTGCTCCATCTCAGGTTCAGATACTTTTAGCAGGTTTACTTTTACATCATTTTCATATGCAACAACACCGCCTTTTACATACCGGCTGCTGCCCGGTATATCCGTCAAGCTGTTTGAAAGCAGGCCACCCGTACAGCTTTCAGCAACTGCAATCGTTTTGGATTGCTGCGCAAGCAGCTCACCTACCGCCTCTGATAATGAGTACTCCCGCCCTTCTCCAAAAATAATATCCTCAGCTTTTTCGTAGATATACTCATTCAGTAAACGCAGTTTTTTATCCGCTTCAGGTTCGCTTAGTGCACTAACTCCAGCCCGGATAGTAACTCCGCCTGGAGAAGGCAAATATGCAATTTCCACACCATTGTTTAAAAAGTCTGACAAGTCACCAATTACATCGTCGCTGAGCGTACTTTCGGGTACTCCGGCAGTTTTGTAATACCGGGTTGCCCATAGTTCACTGTCGGGAAAATAGACCTGTAATTTTTCACTTAACTGATTTTCTGTAATCCATTTCATTTCATAAGGTACGCCCGGCAGGGCTGCAACATACTTTCCATTCCTGCTAAACAGCATGCCGGGTGCCGTTCCCTGTTTATTAAACAGAACTTCACAATTATCCGGCACAAGCGCCTGTTCAATATTCGATTTACTTAACTGAAAACCGCGTTTTTCAAATATTTTTTTGATATGATTCAAAACATTTTCGTTCTCAACCAGTTTTGAGTCGAACAGATCTGCCAGTACTTTTTTGGTTATATCATCGTGGGTTGGCCCTAATCCGCCGGTGATAATGGTCAAATCAGCTGTCTGAATCGCATCATGTACAGCATTAAAAATCACCTCATACCCGTCGGGCAGGGTGATTATCTGGTCGTTAGTGAAACCTTTTTCAGTCAAAAAGCGGCCCAGCCAGGCAGCATTCGTATTAATTGTGTCACCAATCAGCAGTTCATTACCAATTGAAATTACTCGGCCTTTTCTCATAGATCATGAAAATAGGATTTTGCTCGGCATTGATGAAATTTCATTAAAAAATCTTCTTAACAATTAATTTAAACACTCTTACCTTTAAGCGTGGAAAAAATACCGAACATACTAAGCGGCTTCCGGATGTTAATGGCCCCGATATTCCTTGTATTGTTTATACAGGACGACATTTTACTCCGGTCAATAAGTCTTTTTGTTTTTTTAATAGCTGCTCTTACCGACATTTTTGATGGTTATTACGCTCGCAGATATGAAGTTGAATCCGATCTTGGAATTTTTCTTGATCCGCTCGCAGATAAATTTTTGACGTTTGCAGGCTTTGTTTGCCTTCCATTTCTTGATCCTTCGCAATTTCCATGGTGGGCCGTCATTGTAATCGTTATCCGCGACATCACAATTACACTACTACGAATATTTGCGGATCGTCAGGGCATTGTAATGCAAACCCGCGTAACAGCAAAAGCGAAAACCGCTGTACAGATGGGTTTTCTGTATGTTGCCCTGCTATTCGGGCTCTTTTTAATCATTCCCGGTGCATTAGCTGACCTTACACAGTGGGTTTTTTCTGCAGATATTTTTTACTGGGCAATGATAGTGGTAGTTGTTATCACAGTTTATTCAGGAATTGAATATCTGGTGGTAAATCGTCACCTGTTCAAGCGCGAAAAGAAATGAGTTCAGGTTCACCTTTGAAAACCCTGAAGTATTTGACAGGCACTTTTTTAGGAGCAGGCCTGCTGCCTAAAGCGCCGGGCACCTGGGGCAGCCTCCTTTTTCTGCCCGTTATATACATTGTGGCTTTTTATGGGTCATACCCCGGAATGTTTGCCTTGCTGATATGCACCATCCTGCTTTCTTTCTGGAGCACACGCGAAAATGTGGAACGCTTTGGGGACGACCCGCCCGAATTTGTAATGGATGAATGTGCAGGCCAAACTATCCCCTTTCTTACCATACCGTTTCACTTTCAGTTCTATCCTGATATTGCAATTATACTTACAGGCTTTATCTTTTTCAGGATTTTTGATATTGCAAAACCACTTGGCATCAATCGATTGCAGAAATTAGACGGAAAATATGGTATATTGTTTGATGATATTCTTGCAGGAATCTATGCACTCATATGCCTGGAAGGATTGTTATTCCTCATTTCAAATCTTATCTGAAATCTAACATAGAGGTATCAAAGAGATAACAACAGGTTTTTAATCTGGTGTTTTTAAACTACAGATACATTTGAATGACCAATTAACTAATTATGATAAATACCCATACATACCATACAATAATAGATAAAGAGTATTCGCGAGAACTTGCAAAGTCGCTATTGAATATCAATGCAGTTGTATTGCAACCCAACAAACCATTTACATGGTCTTCGGGCTGGAACTCACCGATTTATTGTGATAACAGGCTCACACTATCTTATCCTGAAATCAGAGAAAAAATTGCAGATTCTTTTCTTAAAATTATCCGGTCAAAAACACCGGAAGTTGAAGTAATTACTGGCACGGCAACCGCCGGCATTCCGCATGCCGCATGGGTAGCTCAAAAAATGAACATGCCGCTTGCTTATGTACGAGCTAAAGCAAAATCGTACGGACTTGGAAATCAGATTGAAGGTGGTGTAAACAAAGGGCAATCCACTATTGTAATCGAAGATTTGATCTCAACCGGCGGCTCAGCAATTTCTGTTATCGAAGCTTTGCAGTTTATCGGTGCAGACGTAAAAGCAGTATTCACCATTTTTTCTTACGGATTTGATAAGGCAAATAACCGGTTCAAAGAACTGAATATTCCCGTTTATGCACTTACTGATTATACCACACTGATAAATGTTGCGTTGGAAGAGAACTTCGTTAAAGAATCCGATCTTGAAATGCTGAATGCATGGAGAGAAACACCTGATACATGGCCGAATTAAATCTATCTTTTGCTCAAAAATTAGCCGCAGCAGCCACCGCTGTTTCCATTATTTCAGGAAATAAACTGGCCCGAAATTTTCACGCATACCGGCACAACCAACAGGTAAAAGTAAATAAACGTACCATCATAAAACTTTGGAGCAGAATTAAACACAACTGTTACAGTTTGCATAATCTGCTCGAAAATGAACAGGCTTTCCCACCTTTTTTTGTAACAGTTTCGGGTGAGATTAATGATCAGTTTGAAGAGCTTCACAGGTTATTGCTTTATTTTCCTGCCGATAAAATTGATGAATTAATACCGGTGATTGACAATCAGCGGGCGTTCTGGAGTGATTTTACAAACGAAGAGTTTTACAACAACGAATTATCTGCTGCTCTTGAGCATTCAATTCCTGAAGATTTAAATTTGATGAAAATGCAGATCGCCAAACTGCCGGATTCTGCTATTCTATAACCTGATAAAACAGTTTTTTTAATCCATACGTTAGTAAACTTTAGCACATTTATTCTTAATTAGTTATGAGAAACACCATAATTCTACTGTCATTAGCCATTTTTTTAGCCGGCTGTTTGGGATCTCCAAATACACCTGATGCGTATGACGACACCGAAGATATTGCCTTTCTTGAAGAATTCGCCGCTAAAGAAGGAGTAGAAATAACCGACACCGGTTTGTTATACCGGATTATTGAAGAAGGAGATGGAAACTTTCCCGGTGAAGATAACTGGTCATTTGTTACTTATACCGGTTATTCGGTTGACAGACTGGATGAGTTCGACACAGGAACCAATCTTGATTTTATACTGCCTAATCCCTCACAGTTTGATTTTTTCCCCGGCTTAGCTGAGGGCATTCTTTTGATGTCACCCGGAGCAAATATCGAAATTGTATTGCCTACCGATCTTGCCGTTCAGGATGGCAGAGTGTATTACTTCAATATCGTAATGGATTCATTTCTTGAAATACCAGAAGATTTTCTTGAAGCAAATGCCGAAAGAGAAGATGTAAATGTTACAGAAAGCGGCCTACAGTACCGTGTAATTGAAGAAGGTGACGGAGAATCGCCAGATGAAAACAGTATTGCTAACGTAAATTACAAAGGAACCTTCACGAACGGTTACGTTTTTGATGAGGGAGATGATGTTGACTTTGAATTGGAATTTACTATTCAGGGCTTCACTGAGGGATTGCAACTCATGAATGAAGGAAGTACCTATGAGCTGTTCATGCCGGCAGATATTGCCTATGGAAATAATCCGCCCCAAGGCAGCAGGATCATTCCCGGAGCAGTATTGATTTTCGAAGTAGAACTTCTTGAGGTTATAAATCAATAATTCAAACGGCTAAATAACCGATCTCTATTCAGTTTTTACCTCCTGCAATTAAAATTCAGGCTTTCTCTTGAGTTCATATCGGGGTATTTTCCCGTGAATAAAAATAAAAGACTACATTTACCTGATGGCAAAACGGATCACAAACAGAAACGAAGACTATTCACAGTGGTACATTGATGTAATTAAAGAAGCCAAACTGGCTGATCACTCTCCGGTTCGCGGCTGTATGGTTATTCGTCCGCACGGTTTTGCCCTCTGGGAAAATATGAAAGCGGGTCTCGACCAGATGTTTAAGGACACAGGCCACGAAAATGCCTATTTCCCGCTGTTTATTCCCAAATCATTTCTCTCAAAAGAAGCACAGCACGTTGAAGGGTTTGCAAAAGAGTGCGCCGTAATTACTCACAGCAAATTAAAAAGTGTAGAAGGTGGTGTTGAAGTTGATCCTGAATCACGGCTGGATGAGGAACTGATTGTGCGCCCCACTTCTGAAACCATAATCTGGGATTCTTATCGAAACTGGATACAATCGTACAGGGATCTTCCCATACTGATTAACCAGTGGGCCAATGTGGTGCGCTGGGAAATGCGTACACGGCTATTTTTGCGCACAATGGAATTTTTATGGCAGGAAGGCCACACCGCACACGCCACAAAAGAAGAAGCGATTGAAGAAACCGAGCAAATGCTGGAAGTGTATCGCACATTTGCCGAAGAGTTTATGGCGATGCCGGTTAAAACCGGTGTGAAAACGGCATCAGAGCGTTTTGCAGGTGCTGTTGATACCTATTGTATCGAAGCACTGATGCAGGACGGGAAAGCACTGCAGGCCGGAACATCACACTTTTTGGGACAAAACTTTGCCAAAGCTTTTGATGTGAAGTTCCAGGATACCGATGGCGAACACAAATATGTGTGGGCTACAAGCTGGGGTGTATCAACCAGACTGATCGGCGGTCTGATTATGACCCACTCTGATGATAACGGCCTGATTCTGCCTCCAAAACTTGCGCCTTACCAGGTAGTTGTGGTACCCATATATCGCGGCGAAGAACAGCGTGAAGCCGTAATCAGCTATGCCGAACCGATCATTAAAGAACTGGAAAGCCATGGCATCACCGTTAAGCTTGATAACCGTGACAATTATAAACCGGGCTGGAAATTTGCCGAACACGAAGCACAGGGTACTCCGCTCCGAATTGCAGTAGGTCCCCGTGATGTGGAAAAAGGCAACCTTGAACTCGCACGACGAGACACTCTGGAGAAAAACATTGTACCGGCTGATGGAATTGGTCCGCGTATCAAAGATCTTCTGGATACAATTCAGGCCGATCTGTTCAACTCCGCCAAAAAACGGATGGATGACAGCACACGCACGGTTGAAACCTACGATCAGTTTAAAAAAGAGATTGAAGACGGCGGTTTTATCTATGCACACTGGGATGGAACGGCAGAAACGGAAGAAAAAATTAAGGAAGAAACGAAAGCTACAATCCGCTGTATTCCCTTTAAAGAAACCGCCGAGCCGGGCAAGTGCATGGTTACCGGTAATAAATCGGAACGCAGGGTGCTTTTTGCACGCTCCTATTAATTCAATTCATTCATGAAAAGTGAGCTTCCAATACCGTTTAAACTGCAACTTGCCACTCGCCGGCAAAACAGGGAGCTTGATCATCAAACAATTGAAAACTTTGGCATCAGCGGATTTACATTGATGGAGATTGCCGGTCTGGAATCCGCAAAGTTTATTGCGAACACTCAGAATAATTTAAAAAAAGGATTATTCCTTTGCGGTAAAGGAAACAATGCAGGTGATGCATTGGTAGCTGCCCGGCACCTTTCTGATAATTATCAGCATAAAGTATCTCTGTTTTTTATTGAGGGAACGGAAGATTTAAGCCCGGATACTCAAAAAAACCATGAACTGCTTCAGAAAATTGAAAACGACGATCTCAAATATCTGAGCAGTTTGGATAAAATAGATATCTCTGATTTCGATTATATTGTTGATGGACTGCTGGGCACAGGATTAAAAGATAAGATCAGGGAAAACTACTCAAAAGTAATCAACTCGGTAAAATTAGCAGGTTTGGCAAGCTCGAAAAAAACAACCGTTTTTTCGCTCGATATTCCCACCGGCCTTGATTGTGACAGCGGTAACATACTAGGCACCGCAATAAAAGCTGATTACACTCTAACATTCGGAAGTAATAAAATCGGGTTCTATTTAAACAAGGGCCCGGAAGTTACCGGACATATAAAGGCCTTTCCCCTCTCCTTTCCGTCAAATCTCAGAGAGTTTAATGCTGCTTTGATTGATGAAAGTATCACGGATATTACCGGTCCCATGGCCAGAGTAGCCGATCACAAATATCATGATGGAACCGTACATATACTTGCCGGCTCTGAGGGGTTAACCGGGGCAGCTATCATGGCCGCAAAATCTGCCTGGAATTCCGGTGCGGGTGCCGTTATACTGTATAGCCCTAAGAAGTTGCTGCCGGTTTATGAAACTGCTCTGCCTGAAATTATCAAAGTTCCTGTTGGAATTGATACTGATGCATATTTCACCGCAGATCATGCCGAAACCATATTATCAAAATTAAACGATAAGCCCGGTGTACTGGTTGTTGGTCCCGGAGTTGGAATCAAACCTGAGACTACAGATTTAATTGTAAAAATATTGACTGACTGTGACCTGCCGGCAGTTATAGATGCCGATGCACTGAATGCCTGGCCAGAATTGCGAAATGCAGATACGAGCAAGAAAAAGAATTGGGTGTTCACTCCACACCCTGGAGAACTGTCCGGATATTTCAATATCTCAGAAAAAGATGATGCAAAAAGATTGGAGGAACTGAAAAAACTGACAGAAAAAGAATCTATCTCCATTCTTTCAAAAGGCTTTCCGGCTATATATTCGGATTTTGTAAATCAACAATTTATCACCGGTTATGACAACCGAATTTTTTCAAGAGCCGGTTTTGGTGATGTACTGGCAGGAACTATTGCTGCCAATATCGCTATCACAAGTAAGATTACTCCATCTGTTGTTCATGCTCTTGCAGAAGGATATCAGAAGTATCTGACCTTGAAAAATAAAGACGAGTTTAAGCCATCATCGCTTTTATGACCGGAAGAACCATATCATTTTTAGCAAAGCACAAATACGTAGTTTATACACTGTTTTTGCTTTTTACTATCGCAACCCTGTTGCTCACATTATTACCTCCGGGAAATTTCAAAAACGTTGAATTGTTCAGATACGATAAGTTAGGCCATTTTATGATGTTTTTTGGCTGGACACTGCTTTTTGGCTTTTCATGGATGATCAAAAGTGAAAAAAAAGTTCGGATATGGCTCATATTTTTGATCGGTGCACTCTTTGGAATCGGAACAGAAGTTGCGCAAGGATTGTTGCCATATGACAGAACCCCAAGCATTTACGACGTTATTGCTGATGTTATTGGGAGTTTCTTTGCCGTTATTGTATTAGCTGTTTTACAAAGTAAGTACCGCGAGTTTCTCAGAAAGCGTTAGAACAAAAAAATAATAATGAACAGCAGGAACCCGTTGGATAGTTGTAGGTATATTATGTATACTTCACCACTTGTTTAACAAAATAGACACAAAGTAATGTTTGAACGCAAAAAACCAGAAGCAGATTTAAGAAAATACTACACGATTCTTTTGCAATCGGGTATGTTAATTACTCTTGTTATTTTCATTATTGCGGTGAAAGTAGATATCACAAGTTTAGGTCCAGAAGAATTTGTGATGGATGAACAGGAGATTGTAGAGATGGAGGAGATTATTCAAACCAGACAAATTGAAACACCTCCCCCGCCTCCGCGTCCTCCGGTTCCTGTAGAAGTACCCAATGATGAAATTATTGAAGATGTTGATATCGATATTTCCGCAGATCTTGATTTAGGCGGTCAGTTAAGCATGCCTCCACCACCAGAGCCAGATGAAGAAGAAGAAGAAGACTTTTTCGTGGTTGTAGAGGATATGCCAGAATTGATTGGCGGCCTTGCTGAACTTCAAAGACAGATACGCTATCCTGAGATGGCTCGTCGCGCAGGAATTGAAGGAAGAGTTTACATCCAGTTTATTGTAAACGAAAGAGGCGAAGTTGAAGATCCGGTAGTCACAAGAGGTATTGGCGGTGGTGCTGACGAAGAAGCACTGCGAGTTGTAAGCCAAGCTCAATTCCGACCCGGATTGCAGCGTGGACGGCCGGTAAGAGTACAGTACAGCTTACCTATCGTTTTCAGACTACAGAATTAAATTCTGCTACAAATGAATTAAAAGCCCCTGTCATTTGACCGGGGCTTTTTTTATGAATAAGATTTCCTGAATCTGAAAAGAACTTCCTTCAGATTATCATAGCCAACTATTGATTCAGCTTCAGTCAAATCAACCCATTTAACTGCTTTAATTCCCTCTTCTTCTTGCGGTTCGAAATGTTCATCATGGTTTTCAAAAGACATTTTCCACCAGTGAGTCTCTTTTTCGATCATAATATCGCCTTCTTTATAATGATGAATAGTAATTCCTAAAAACTCTTCGGCATTTGGCAATTCCCGGCTGCCTGTTTCTTCTGCAACTTCGCGAACTGCACATTCCTGAAGAGATTCTTTACCTTCGAGCTTACCTTTTGGAAGATCCCAAACACCGTTACGATAAATTACCAGGACCTGGAGCCTATCTCCCTCCCGTCGCCAAATAACTCCCCCGCCTGCTTTGATCTTCTCCAAAACCTCTTACTCTTTGTCTTCTTCTTTATCATCAGAGGAGGATGAATCATCCTTTTTCTTTTCATCCGCATAATTGAGTCGTAAGGTTGTCAAAGTTTGAGTCAGATAATCTTTAATTTCTTTGGGCAAATTTCCCTCAGTAAATTTATCAAGCATAACGAGAGTATCGATAGCAAACTTTGCTGACTTTAAATCTCTTTCGGTTTTCTCGGTCTGGGGATTTATTGTTTTCCCCATTCCCATCATAGCAATCTGCTGATGTTGTTGAATTAACATCACAAACAATAGTTGCTGCTGTTGATCGGGCGTAATTTTATCTCCGTTTTTGTTCACTTTGTCTTCCATAGCTAAATATTTACAATGATTTAATTGCGATTAAATTACGATCAAAAGTCTAAGAGTTCGTATACTTGGGCGTAACCAAAAATACAAAAAAGAGTCCGTTTAATGGCAATTATTCATCCTTTTAAAGGCTGGCTGCCTAAACCAGAACACGCAGAAGAAATATCATCACCTCCATACGATGTAATAAGTACTGAAGAAGCCGCAGATTTAGCTAAAGGCAAACCAAATAGCTTTTTGCATGTAATCCGTCCCGAAATTGATCTCCCTTCTGAAGTATCTATTTATGATGATCTTGTTTATGAGAAAGGAGCTGAAAATTTAAAAAAACTTCTTAATTCTGCATTGATGCAGCAAGACGAAAAATCTGCTGTGTACATTTACAGAATGACGGTTGACAATCACTCCCAAACCGGTGTTTTTACCTGTGCATCTGTTCAGGATTATGACAACGATGTAATTCTAAAGCACGAACTTACAAGGCCTGATAAAGAAGATGACAGGACGAAACATATTCTTACTCAAAGAGCACATGCCGAACCGGTAATGCTGACCTTTAAGGATACTGAAGAGATCGGATTTTTACTGGAGAAAAATACGGTAACTCAGCCGCCTTACATAGAACTTACAAGTGATGATGGAGTTCTTCATCAAATCTGGCGTGCTAAAGCTCCGGCCGAATTTGTAGAAAGTTTTTCAGGAGTTGAAAATTTGTACGTAGCTGATGGCCATCACAGATGTAAAAGTGCATCCCGAGTATCTGAAACATTGCGAAAAGAAGACAACTCATTCCCCGGCGAAGCTGAGTACGATTACTTTCCGGTAGTGCTTTTCCCGATGGGTCAGATGAAGATTTTGCCCTACAATCGTATCATAAAAAAAGTAAGCGAAAAACAGTTTACCACATTACAGCAAGATTTTAACCTGGCAAAAACCGATCAAAAAGAACCACATGAAAAGGGTGTCGTTTCTCTTTATTTCAAAGGAGATTGGTGGGAAATGAAATTGCCATCTCCTGTTGAAAACGATGTGGTATCAAAGCTGGATGTGGCAAGATTGCAATCGTTAGTACTGGAGCCACTTTTTGGAATTAAAAATCCCAGGACAGATTCCAATATCAGTTTTGTGGGAGGAAGCCGCGGTACATCTGAGCTGGAACGATTAGTTGATTCCGGAAAAGCAGATCTTGCAATCAGCATGTACCCGACCAGCATAGAAGAACTGGTTGAAGTTTCAGACCATGGTGAGTTAATGCCGCCAAAATCAACATGGTTTGAGCCAAAAATCAGATCAGGATTAATTATTCACACATTTTAAAACGTAAAACAGAATATGAAAAGAGTACATAATTTCAGCGCCGGACCAGCAACACTTCCCCTTGAAGTTCTGAAGAAAGCACAAGAAGAGTTAATTGATTACAGAGGCAAAGGTACTTCCATCATCGAGATGAGTCACCGGAGCCCCGAGTATACCGAAGTAAACAGCCAGGCAACTGAGCGGCTGAAGCAAATACTTGGAGTGGGAGATGAATGGGAAGTACTTTTTTTACAGGGAGGTGCAAGCTCACAGTTTATGATGGTACCTCAGAATTTTCTTACATCAGATCGTACAGCCGATTATATCGATACCGGTGCGTGGTCGGCTAAAGCGATCAAAGAGGCGGAGCTGTTCGGAAACGTACATGTACCCTTTTCGGGTAAGGAACAAAACTACACAAAACTTCCGGATGCCAGTTCACTGAATTATTCGGATAATCCGGCTTATGTCCATTTCACAAGTAACAATACCATTTTTGGAACGCAGTTCCACGCTGATCCTGATGTGCCGGCACCTTTGGTTTGTGATGCATCTTCCGATTTTCTTTCGCGCCGTCTTGATATGGAGAAATACGGACTGATCTATGCAGGTGCTCAAAAAAATCTTGGTCCAGCCGGAGTAACAGTTGTTATGATACGGAAAGGTTTTCTTGAAACTCAGCATGATGAAGCTATTCCTACAATTCTGAATTATAAAACGCACACAGCTAAGTTATTCAACACACCCCCTGTGTTTGCTGTCTATATGGTGAATTATGTGCTGGAGTGGATACAGGAAAAGGGAGGCCTTTCCTACTTCGAAACGTTCAACAATGAAAAAGCAGACCTGCTTTACAATGAGCTAGACAAGGATGATTTTTACAGAGGAACCGTTGATGAAGGATCGCGATCAAAAATGAATGTTACGTTTCGTATTAAGGATGAGAATCTTGAAACTAAATTCCTTTCGGAAGCTGCGAAGCATGATCTTGTTGCGCTAAAAGGACATCGCAGTGTTGGCGGTATTCGTGCCAGTATCTATAATGCCTGCCCGATGGAAAGCGTGGAAGCTCTTGTTAGCTTTATGCAAGATTTCAGGGATGCGAATGGCTAATAAAGAATATTATCGAGCTCAGTTTATCAAATAAGCACCCTTTACAACTTTTTTGTGTTTTCGTGATTTCGTGGCAGAATTATTAAGGCCACTAAAACACAAAATCACTAAAGAATTTTATTGAACACAGATTAATCAATGAAGCATTCCACCTCGAACTCTTTCTCATTTTATTCAAATTATATCGCCTCGGTGGTATGAGAGAATTCGTTCGCACTTTGTGCTACCGACAAATCATCCCGCTGGGATGATTGAGATAAGTGTTAGAAATTGAAGCTAATCTCTGAGTTCTAAGCTGTGAGCTTTACGCCACGCGCCGCAACCTTGTTCCCTGTACCCTGAGCCCTGGACCTTGCGCCCTGTTCCTTGCTAAATCAAACCCATAATAGTCAATATGTGATCCAGTGAGTTTGGTACAAATATAAGCAGATACAATACTCCCCAAACGGCTCCGGCAATGTGGGCTTCGTGGTTTATATTCCCCATTCCGCGTTTACTTTCATAGATGCTGTATGCCAGAAATATGAGGCCAAAAACCCATGCAGGTATGGGTATCGGTAAGAATACAAAAATGATCGACTCAGTAGGAAAAAGAAATATGAACCCAAATAAAACACTTTGAACACCCCCTGAAGCACCCAAGGTTGCATATCTGGGATTGTCCTTCTGAGAAATCAGGGAAGGAATTGCAGATACCATTATTCCACTCAGATAGAGCGCAGCAAAATGAAAAGGACCCACCGTTTGTTCAAGTGAGATACCAAAAAAGAACAGCACAAACATATTTACCAAAAGATGTGCCAGACTTCCGTGTAAAAAACCGGAGGTCAGCACGGTATGCCATTCATTGTTGGAAATGGTTGCATAAGGCCTTAGCATCCAAGCTTCGAGCAGTTTTCTGTTAAAATAGAGGGTGTATAAAGAGAGTGCTATTGTAATCAGAATGAAAAATAGAGTCAGGTTCATTCAAGTAATAGTTTAAGATTTCAACTGCCTGTGAGAAAAAATTTTTAATTTTAGTAAATTATTAAAATCATCTGCATTCAAATAGTTCAACCAACAAAACCAAAATCAGAATAATTTATAAAGGTTTGAACATACAACCATCTTTACTATTAATCATCCTGTTTGCATTTTTAGTCAGTTCATGTGCTACTGTGAGAAGCACAGGCACTATGGAAAAGTTAGACACCGGTGTGGCAAGCTGGTATGGCTCAAAGTTTCACGGAAAGCTTACAGCAAACGGTGAAACCTACAATATGAATGACTTAACGGCAGCACATCGCAGTTTGCCGTTTAATACAATCGTTAATGTTGTAAATCTGGATAATGGTAAATCTGTACAGGTCAGAATTAATGACAGAGGTCCTTATGTTGATAACAGAATTATCGATTTATCAAGAGAAGCAGCCAGGAAAATTGATATGGAAAATGCCGGTATTGCCCGTGTAAGGCTTGAATTAATTAAAGAAGGAGACCGACCGGTAACAAGAAATAACGCAAGAAGTGTGGAGAGGTTTACAATTCAGCTTGCATCATTCAATTCAAAAAGTGAGGCCCGAAGAGCATCAAGAGATATTCGCGGATCAAGAGTACAGGAAGTGAGAACCGCAAACAATACTGTTTACCGGGTTTACTACGGAACTTATCGAAACAAAAGAAACGCAGACCGGGCACTTGCACGACTTAAACAACATGGACACGACGGTTTCGTAAAGCAGCTGGAAAACTAAATTTTTTTAGATCTCAGGGATTTATACTTTCATAAAACTGGTTCTATAGCTGCACTAAATATTTGTTTACATATAACGAGTTTCAAAGAGGTCATGAAGAAAAATATCATTGTAATTGGAAGCGGGTTTGGCGGATTGGCAACAGCATCACGATTACTCTCAAGCGGGCACAATGTTACCGTTGTAGAAAAAAGAGACAAACCCGGCGGACGCGCTTATGTTTATGAGAAAAACGGATTCAAGTTTGATGGAGGCCCTACTGTAATAACTGCACCATTTATGTTTGATGACATTTTTACAGCAGCAGGGAAAAGCCGTTCTGATTACATCAAGTTTGTACCCTGCAATCCTTTTTACAGGATATTTGATCACAATGGCGATAAGTTTGATTATAACGGCGACCCCTCTTTTACATTGAAAGAAATTGAAAAACGCAATCCTAAAGATAAAGAGGGTTATGAGGCGTTTATCAAAACCACCAAAGCTATTTTTGATAAAGGGTTTGTGGAACTCGCCGATAAGCCGTTTTTGAAATTTACCGATATGCTGAAGGTAGCTCCGGATTTAATCAAGCTGCAATCGTACAAAACAGTTTATAAATATGTAAGCCAATTTATTGAAGATGATTTTCTGCGCCGATGTTTCTCTTTCCATCCGCTGCTTGTTGGCGGCAACCCGTTTGATACAACTTCAATCTATGCGATGATTCATTACCTTGAACGCGAATGGGGTGTTCATTACGCAATGGGAGGTACCGGTGCTATTGTAGATGCCATGGTAAGGTTGATTGAAGAACAAGGCGGCACAATAAGATTAAACTCTGAGGTAGATGAAATACTGATCAAGAATGGAAAATCCACCGGTGTACGTCTTAAGGATGGCGAAGTGTTAGCTTCTGACATTGTGGTTGCCAATTCGGACGTTGCGTTTACCTATAAAAACTTGATCGCCAAACGTCATAGGAAAAAATACACAGACCGGAAAATTGAGCGTACAAAATACAGTATGTCACTTTTTGTGATCTATTTCGGGACAAAAAAACGATATCTCGATTCCGGACTGGCTCATCACAATATTATTCTGGGTGAACGCTACAAGGGTTTATTGAAAGATATCTTCCACAAAAAAGAATTGGCAGACGATTTTTCACTTTACCTGCATATGCCGACCATCACGGATCCTTCACTTGCACCTGAGGGACATGAAGGTTTTTATGTACTGTCACCAGTTCCACACCTCGACAGCGGCACTGACTGGAACGAGATGGCACCCAAATATCGCGATGCGATTATGAATTTCCTGGAAGAAAACTACCTGCCCGGTTTGCAGGAAAATCTTGTTGCAGAGCATTATATCGATCCGCTTCATTTTCAAGATACTCTGAACAGTTTTAAAGGGTCTGCTTTTTCGGTTGAGCCGATACTTACCCAATCAGCATGGTTCCGTCCGCACAACCGCAGTGAGGATGTAAGAGATCTATATTTTGTTGGAGCCGGCACCCATCCCGGAGCAGGATTGCCGGGCGTGTTATCTTCTGCTAAGATAGCTGAGAATTTAATCGGTAAGGCGTAGGAAATTGATTTAAGTTGAGTACTATGATTACCGGCTCATTAAAAACATTTCAGCCAGATATTTCCCGAAAGTAATCGTTTCCACACTTATGTGGGTATATTTCTTCACACGAACATCTGAGTCTTAATTATCAGTCTCGTTTATTATATTGCATTATGTTAACGCAAAAAGAGAAAGAAATCATCCTTCGAACGCTTGATCCATACAAGCCAAATAAAATCGGTGTGTTCGGTTCAAGGTCCAGAAATAATCATACGGATCAAAGTGATCTGGATCTGCTTGTTGATTTAGATAACATAAATCTGCTGGACCTTGTCGGCCTGGAAGACGAACTAAGCCGTCTATTGAATGTAAAAGTAGACCTGATTACGGAGGCTTCCCTGAATAAGTATCTTAGGCCGGTAATCGAAAAGGAGATTCGTTATATCCTTAATAACGAGGACCCAGTCGGAAATGATGAAAAGTGACAAAATCTACATCTTTCACATGATCGACTCGATCGATCAGATCATTGAATACACCGATCAGTTAACACAAGAAGAGTTTCTCGAAAACCGGCTTATACAGGATGCGGTTGTCCGTAATTTTGAAATTATTGGAGAAGCTGCCAAAAATATATCTGACCACAACAGGGAGAAATACAAACAGGTTCCATGGAAAAAAATGGCTGGTATGAGAGATAAATTAATTCACAACTATATGGGGGTAGATCTAAATGCAGTATGGAATACCGTTGAACAAGTCATACCGCCGATAAGAACAAAATTAACCGAAGTGATTCTATCTATCGAGGACGATAATCCTTAAATACTTTTTCTGGATTTCAAAATAACGTTGCCTTGAACTTACCACACTATTGCCTGCGAAAAAAAACCACGGTGAATGTAAAATGGCAAAAGCTCTCACACACGTAAACCTGGGAATTACTCCAACAGATGGTAATATTCAATATTCGTGTTTTCGTGATTTGTTGGCAGTAATAAAAGGCCCGGAAACCTTGAAGACTTATTTCTTCAAACTTTCCTGCAGTTTATCCCAATCGGCCAGGAAGCGTTCGAGCCCGCTGTCAGTAAGCGGATGTTTTAGCAATCCTAAAATTACGCTCAAAGGCATAGTTGCCACATCGGCGCCAATTCGTGCAGCTTCGAGCGCGTGCATCGGGTGACGGATACTTGCTGCTAATATCTCTGTGTCGTATCCGTAATTATCGTAGATGGTTACAATATCGGCAATCAAACTCATACCATCAGTGGAAACATCATCTAACCGTCCGATGAACGGAGAGATGTAAGTGGCACCTGCTTTTGCAGCAATCAAGGCTTGTGTTGCAGAAAAACAAAGAGTACAGTTGGTTTTGATACCCTCTTCGCTGAATGTTTTAATTGCCTTAATTCCGTCTTTAATGAGCGGAACTTTTACGACCACATTATCAGCAATGGAAGCGATATTTCGGCCTTCTGCAATGATGTCCGCATACTTTGTGGATATAACTTCGGCCGATACATCCCCCTCCACAATTTCACAGATTTTGGCAATATGGCCTTCAAAATCACTAACGCCGACTTTCATGCATAAACTTGGATTGGTAGTCACTCCATCCAATACACCAAGGTCATTGGCTTCTTTGATTTCTTCTAAGTCGGCTGTGTCAATAAAAAATTTCATGGGTGTATGGTTTTGTTATATTATTCGTTCGTAAGATAAAAATTAGACAGATTTGAATCAGAATTCTTTTGAGACTTTTGAGAGCGGAACTGATTTTGTATTTTAAATGTGAAACTAAATAAACGTAGGAGAAAATATGAACAAAGCAGGAACAGGATTTACAATTGGTTTATTGACCGGTGCAGTACTGGGTGCCGGTTTTGCATTACTTTATGCACCGGATACCGGCATAAATACACGGGGGAAAATTTCGTACAGGTTTAATTCATACCTTGATGAACTAAATGAACTCGTCAATAAATTGAAAGATGAAAAAGAGAAGATCACTTCTCAGGCCAAAGAAGATAGCGATAAAGTAGTTGAAGATGCCAAACAGCGTGCTGATGATTTAATTAGAGAGGCAGAGTCATTACTCGAAAATATCGAAAAGTCGAAGTAATCATTTGTTAAATCCGCAAAGGCAGAATTGCCAATTTATGATCATAAAAAAAGCCCCGCATTTTGATGCGGGGCTTTTTTTTTATTCGTTTTCTTCTTTCGATTCGGGTTCATCGGCACCAAGTGTTTCAAACACTTTTTCGATCTCCTCATCTGCTTCATCATACTCAGCTTTAGATCCAACAATAAGATCATCATACTTGAGCATTCCTGTTCCGGCAGGTACTTTATGACCAACCACAACATTCTCTTTGAGGCCACGAAGCATATCTTTTTTAGCTTCGATGGATGCCTGAGTAAGAACCTTTGTAGTTTCCTGGAAGGATGCGGCCGACAACCAGCTTTCAGTTGAAAGCGCTGCACGGGTAATACCCAACAGAATCGGTTTCGAAATGGCCGGTTCTGCTTCCCTGGTTGCAATCTCTTCTTTTCCGTCTTTGATTAGTTCGTTATTAATCTCACGAACCTGACGACGATCAAGAATTGCTCCCAGTTTAAGGTCGCTTCCGCCTACATTGGTTACTACAAATTTACCGATCAACTCATCGTTTCTATTATTCAGTTCAAATCGGTCAACTTTATCTCCTTCAAGATACATCGTATCTCCCGGATCGGTAACTTCAACTTTCTGCATCATGGTGCGAACAATAACCTCAATATGCTTGTCATTGATCTTCACACCCTGCAGACGATACACTTCCTGGATCTCATTCACCAGGTACGACTGTACTGCGTAAGGTCCGAGAATATTCAGGATTTCCTGTGCAGGAATTGTACCGTCAGACAGTGCCTGACCGGCTTTTACAAAGTCATTTTCCTGAACAAGAATGTGCTTGGAAAGTGAAATCAGATACTTCTTCTCATCGGTACCGTCCTTGCTCTCTACAATCACTTCCTGCGAACCACGCTTACGTCCGCCCATTTTCACGATACCGTCAATCTCGGATACAGCAGCCGGATCGCTTGGTGAACGAGCTTCGAACATCTCAGTTACACGCGGCAGACCCGCCGTAATATCTTTCGATTTAGAAGCAGCACGCGGAATCTTGGCAAGAACCTGACCGGCCAGAACTTTTTCACCATCTTCGACAGTGATATGTGTTTCTACTGGCAGAGTATTTTCTCTGATTCTGTCGTCTGATCCTTTAATTACCAGTGTCGGTACCAGTGATCGGTCTCGTGAATCGATGATCACTTTCTCACGGTGTCCGGTTTGGGAATCGGTGTCTTCCGTATAGGTAATCTCTTCTATGATATCCTTATACTCAACAGTACCGTCAATCTCACTGAAGATCAGAGCGTTGTAAGGATCCCACTTAGCAAGCGGCATTCCTTTAAGAACTTTATCGCCCTCTTCAACCAGCATTTCTGATCCGTAAGGTACGTTATAGCTATTCAGCACTTTGCCATCTTCGCCAACAATTTTCATTTCGCCGGCGCGGCTCAGTACTACATTATGAATCTCTTCACCATCGTCGTATTCAACAACACGGACGTTTTCAAATTCGATTTTACCGTCGAACTTGGCTTTGTGTTGTGAGTCGGATTCCATACGAGAAGCAGTACCACCCACGTGGAAAGTACGAAGTGTAAGCTGTGTACCCGGCTCACCAATTGACTGAGCTGCAATAACACCCACAGCTTCACCCACCTGAACCAAGCCAGACTTCGACATATCACGGCCGTAGCATTTCGCACACACACCGCGTTCTGTTTCACAAGTCAGTACCGATCGTATTTCAACTTCTTCAATAGAAGTTTCTGCTACTTTCTTTGCAATATCTTCAGTGATCAATTCATTAGGCTCACAGATTACCTCATCAGTAATCGGATCAATGATTTCATGCATTGATACACGGCCCATAATTCGATTCTCTAGGCTGTCAATTACATCTTCATTGTCTTTGAGTGCCCGCATCTTAATTCCGCGAAGAGTACCACAGTCATGCTCATTGATGATGATATCCTGGGATACATCAACCAATCGCCGGGTCAGGTAACCTGCATCGGCAGTTTTCAGAGCAGTATCGGCCAGACCTTTACGTGCACCGTGAGTAGAAATAAAGTATTCAAGTACAGTAAGTCCCTCACGGAATGAAGACAAAATTGGGTTCTCGATTACCTCATTACCCTGCTGCATAGAGCTCTTCTGCGGCTTAGCCATAAGTCCGCGCATACCACCAAGCTGACGAATCTGCTCTTTGGAACCCCGCGCACCGGAATCGGCCATCATATATACCGCGTTGAAACCTTCTTTATCTTCTGTAAGAGATTTGAAAAGTGTTTCAGAAACACGGTTTGTTGTGCTCGTCCACTTATCAATCACCTGGTTATAACGCTCATTATCAGTGATAAAGCCCATTTCGTAACGCTCCTGAATGTCAGCAACTTCGCTTTGTGCTTTATCAATCAGAATTTGTTTTTCATCAGGAATGATGATGTCTTCGAGGCTGAATGAAAGGCCACCAATGGTTGCTCTTTCAAAACCGATATCTTTCATCTTATCAAGGAAAAATGCGGTTTCCACGGGACCTGCTGATGAATAAATATCACTGATCAGTATTCGCAGCTCTTTCTTTCCAAGAGTTTTGTTTACGAATTCAACACCTTCCGGTACAATTTCATTGAACAACACACGCCCGGTGGTTGTTTTCAATATTTCCTCAGCAATTGTACCATCTTCCTGCTTTACGGGAACACGTACGTTGATTTTTGCATGTGTTTCGATCTTACCCTGATCGTATGCAATAACCACTTCATCTGTGCTCGCAAACGTTTTTCCTTCACCACGTTTGCCATTACCCATTTTCGTCAGATAATAGATTCCAAGAATCATATCCTGAGATGGCACAGCAACCGGACCACCACTTGCAGGGCTCAAAATGTTGTGCGAACCAAGCATTAGTACAGAAGCTTCCATCACAGCATCGTGGCTTAATGGAAGGTGAACTGCCATCTGGTCACCGTCAAAGTCAGCGTTAAAAGCTGTACATGATAACGGATGCAGACGAATCGCTTTATCTTCAATCAATACAGGCTGGTATGCCTGAATTCCAAGCCTGTGGAGTGTTGGTGCTCGGTTAAGCAGTACCGGGTGTCCGTCGATTACATTCTCAAGAACTTCCCATACTACCTGGTCTCGGCGATCAACAACTTTCTTCGCGCTTTTAACCGTTTTCACATATCCGCGCTCAATCAGGCGGCGAATAACAAACGGCTTGTACAATTCAACTGCCATTTCCTTCGGAAGACCACACTCGTGCATCTTCAGATCAGGACCCACAACAATTACAGAACGGCCGGAGTAATCAACACGCTTACCTAAAAGGTTTTGACGGAAACGACCGCTCTTTCCTTTCAGCATGTCGCTGAGTGATTTCAGCGGGCGATTGTTGTTACGTACGGCGTTTGATTTTCGTGAATTGTCGTAGAGTGAATCAACAGCTTCCTGAAGCATTCTCTTTTCATTTCGGAGAATAACATCAGGAGCTTTAATATCAATAAGTCTCTTCAAACGATTATTTCGAATGATAACTCTTCGATACAGATCATTAAGATCAGATGTTGCAAATCGTCCACCTTCGAGAGGTACAAGTGGTCTCAGCTCAGGCGGAATAACCGGAATTACACTTTGAACCATCCATTCGGGATGATTTTCGGTATGCTGATTTGCAGCACGGAATGATTCAATAACCTGCAGACGCTTCAGTTTTTTCTTCTTACGCATCTGCGAAGTTTCGTTTCGAACTTCGTGGCGAAGCTGATATGCAAGAGCATCAAGATCCATAGTTTGTAACAATGCCTGAACTGCTTCGGCACCGTCTTTTACTACAAACTTGTCTTCGTCATCCGAATCCAGTTCAGCATGATCTTCAGGAAGCTGATCTAAAATATCAAACTTCTCTTCTTCCGAGATCATATCACCTTTCTTATAACCCAGGTCTCTTGCAAGTCCCGGATTAATCACCACAAATGTTTCGTAGTAAACAATGCGGTCAAGGTTTTTTGAAGAATAACCCAGTAAATAAGCAATTTTACTTGGCAGTGATTTGAAATACCAGATGTGAACAATAGGCACAGTTAATGTAATATGCCCCATTCGCTCACGGCGAACAGCTTTTCTGGTTACTTCAACACCACATCTATCACAGATAATACCTTTGTAGCGGATTCTCTTATACTTTCCGCAATGGCATTCATAGTCTTTAACCGGACCGAAAATCTTTTCACAAAAAAGACCATCCATTTCCGGCTTAAATGTTCTGTAATTGATCGTTTCTGGGGTAAGTACTTCTCCGTGAGACCGGGATAAGATTGTTTCGGCCGAAGCCAGTGAAATCCCAATGTTGGAAAAGTCTTTAGTAACGGTTAATGTTTTTGTTGACGGCAAAGGAAAACCTCCGTGTTGAATTTAATTAACAGAACAATAATTAGTCGATGTGAATTTCGAGTCCAAGACCCATCAATTCACGCAGCAATACTTTGAACGATTCAGGCACATCACCTTCAGGCAGGTTCTCACCTTTTACTATAGCCTCGTATACCTTTGAACGTCCTTTTACGTCATCACTCTTAACAGTGAGCATTTCTTTCAGGATATTGGCTGCACCATATGCATAAAGTGCCCATACCTCCATCTCACCAAGTCGCTG
>SLAU01000082.1 GCA_007126675.1 Balneolaceae bacterium | reverse complement strand
TTTCTATTACCCGGTGATTCATCTCCGGGTAATAACCACACTACCCCAACAACTTCCTCTCCTCCGCAAACTCTTTCAAAACATCATGCAGATTGGGCGATCCTATCTCCTGCAGATCATACCCCACACGCACCATCGGTTTATTAACCTTCAGGATTCTGGACAGATCGATGGGCGTGCCCACGATTACCGTGTCGCAATCGGTTTTGTTGATGGTCTCTTCAAGGTCTTTTTTCTGCTCTTTTCCGTAACCCATCGCAGGCAGCAGTGAACCGATTTCCGGGTAGATATCGAAGGTCTCCTGGATACGTCCGACTGCATAAGGCCTCGGATCCACAATGTCTGAGGCTCCGAATTTCCTGGCTGCTACAATTGCCGCTCCCAGTTTGGTGCCGCCGTGGGTAAGGGTTGGCCCGTCTTCAACAGCCAAAATCCGTTTGCCCCTGATCAGATCCGGCTGATCAACAGTAACCGGAGATGCTGCATCTACCACAACTGCACCGGGGTTAATTTTTTCGATGTTATCTCTTACCACCTGAATATTCTCGGGCGATGCGGTTTCCATTTTGTTGATCACAATTACATCGGCAAGCCTCAGGTTTGTTTCGCCCGGGTAGTAGTTGAGCTCATCACCCGGACGATGAGGGTCGGCGATTGTGATCATTAAATCCGTTTTGTAAAAAGGAAAATCATTATTTCCGCCATCCCACACGATCACATCAGCCTCTTTCTCGGCCTCTCTGATAATCGCTTCATAATCGATTCCGGCATAAATCACATTTCCGCGGACCACATGCGGCTCATACTCTTCCATCTCTTCGATGGTGCAGTTGTGTTTTTCCAGATCTTCCAATTCGGCAAATCGCTGCACTTTCTGGGCAGACAGATCGCCGTAAGGCATCGGGTGGCGGATGGCGACTACTTTCAACCCAAGCCCCATAAGTTCTTCGATCACTTTGCGTGATGTCTGGCTCTTCCCGCATCCCGTACGAACGGCACCCACCGAAACTACCGGCTTGCTGCTCCCGATCATCGTTTCTTTTGTACCGATCAGCACAAAGTCTGCGCCCGCTGCATTCACCTCCGAAGCAACGCTCATCACTTCGCGGTAGGATACATCGCTGTAAGAAAACACACACAGATCCGCATCCAGGTCGCGTATCAGTTCGGGTAGCTGATCCTGCGAATAGATCGGAATCCCATCCGGATACAATTCGCCGGCCAGCTCAGCCGGATATTTTCTGTCATCAATATCAGGGATTTGAGCAGCGGTAAAAGCCACTACATTATATTCCTCCTTTCCCCTGTACGCTGTATTAAAATTGTGAAAATCGCGTCCTGCCGCCCCGATAATAATTACATTTCTTCCCTTTTCAGCCATCGTGTTTACCCGCTCCTTTTAGTTCGTTTTTTAAGATTTGTCAGACCATCTTTCTCTTTAATAAGATATAAATTTTCCGATACTCTGCCATTGGTTTATGGGAATCAGAAACCGGAGGTCGACTTCGCTAAACTTGTTTTTGCCTACTGTAGTATCCATTTTTTTGATTTTGTGGGCATACTTCCCTCCGGCTTCATTTAATCTTTCCGAAAACTACATATTAAAAAAGTTGACGGGAGTAAAATTGTTAGATGCAAATGGGTGTCAAGGAAAAAACGCCTGAGATTAAAATATACATGTAAGTTGTAAGTAAGTTGTACAATTGTTAATATGATGTATGATATTAACTATTGATACATCTGCATTGTTAGCCGTTTTGGTAAATGAGCCACACAAAGCTAAGATTCTGGAATTAACAAAAGAAAGTGACTTGCAGGCTCCGGTAAGCCTGGATGCAGAAATCGGTAACGCAATGTCAGCAATGATCAAACGTGATCGAATATCAGTAAGGGATGCTCAAAAAGTAATTCAGCAATATACCAGGATTCCAATTCGGCGTATAGCTATTCGTTTGGATGAGGCTCTTACTTTGGCAGCCGACTTAAACATCTATGCTTATGATGCATACGTATTGGATTGTGCGAGACAATTTCATACACCGTTACTCAGTTTGGATAGAAAAATGAATCAATTAGCCCGGCAACTTAAAATTACAACATTGGAGGTATCACCATGAAAGTTTATACATATTCCGAAGCCAGGCAAAAATTAGCAAAACTTCTTAATGAAGCCCGATCAGAGGGTAAGGTCGCCATTAAGAAGCGTGATGGCCAAACGTTTATTCTCCGGCCGGTAAAAGAACAGGGATCCCCGCTGGATATTGAAGGTGTAGATCTTGATTTGAATCTTGACGATCTGAACGAAGCAGTACGGGAAAGCAGGGAAAGGGAGTAGTGTAGATTAAGTTTTGCCGGTAGTCGGTGTAACTGCAAAAACGCTGCAATTCTGAAACAGATTAATGAATCTTTGGAGAGCCGGAAAAACGAAATGCACCTTAAAAATATTAACCGAATTACAAAGCTTTTGAAGAAGAGGACAGGAGAATTTGTGTGACGGCTTGCGGTTTGTGCTGCCGGGCGACCAGCGTTGAGTTTCAGCAAAAGCTTGAACCGGTCAGCACGAAACCGTTGTTATACAACACTATATCAGATTTTTAGTCTTAATTCATTGTCTAAAAACTTAATAATGTCTGGAGTGACTCTATGTGGAAAATAAAGCAAAAAAAGGAGACCAAATATTGGATCATTTATTAATGGTGTTGGTATTTTTCTTTCATCGTAATTAGATGCGATTTCTTTCAATTCTTGCCAGCTTTGGGTAAAAGCAGGTAGATAACTTTTTTCTTTTCCAACATCTTTATTCCTCCATTTAAAAAAATGCCAATGTTCCTCAATTTGAAAGTGTTTGAAATTAAAACGAGTAATTGAAGGCCACAAAAACTTCATTTCTTGCTTGTAATTAAGTCTTGTAAAAATCTGAACTAACCCATACAAGTAGAAAGAAGTAAATTCGAAACTATCATCTAATGGTTCTATCCCAATGGTTATAGAATGATCAATTTCTGACTTCAGAATATTTTGGAGGTGTAAAGATATGAGATCTTTTTCTCGGTAGTAAGGGTTTGCTAAACCATATCCCTTTTTGCTTGCATCGATAATTGTATCAATTATCATCTTTAGAAATCCTACTGGCTTTTGAGTTGAGTCATATTTTCTCATTGCCCAATAAATTGAAAGAAAATATGGAATGTGCGCTTCTGAAATTATTCTACATTCTTTTATAAACTTATTGATGATTATAATGACGCGATCAAGTTGCTCTCTGTCACTGTCATTTAGTTTAATCCAAAGAAATAAAACTGCAACTAGACCAACAACCCTTGTGGCCCTGTAGCCATAAAAAGGTGCATCAAAAATAATATTACCTTCAAACAAATCATCTCTTTGCTCCAATTCATCGGTTAAGTTCTGTAAGCTCTGAAATATTATTTGCATACCAATTTTAAATACTTCTTCAAGTTCTTTTATATCTAAATCGAGCTTTAATAAAAGTGCATTTACCTGCGATAAGTAAATTACCCATGCCTCTATAATTGCCACATGATTTTCTTTTTCAAGATAACTTGAGGTACAGTAGGCAGTAAGAAGTGCACTACTTGTAATTTGTCTCTTTGCTGACGGAAGATTTTTTATTACAGATGAATCAGCAGAAGATAATTCGAGTTGTGATTCTAAAAGAGAAATCAATTTTTCAGTTGGAAAAGGTTCATTACCGTCAAATATTGTGAATTCTATAAGCTTCTTATAATCAGCTAATTCTGTTGGCCATAGTTTTGCGCCAAGTGTTAAGAAATCTGTATAGAGATCATCATACTTTAATATTTTTAAAATCGGTCTACCTGCTGCCTTTAAACTTTCATTAAAATCTTCAATACCCCTGTAAACTTCTTCATCTATTCCCCCATTTGTAACTAAATAAGGTGTGTAAATTGAATCTTTAGGCACATGTGGATGGGCTAAGTTTTTAAAACAAAGCTGAGTAAGTTGGGGAAATATCTCAGTCCAAATACGCTGATTAATAAAACCTTGCTTCAATTGGTAAGCATGATAGTTACCACCTGAATCAATAGTAATCACATCTTTACCAAACTCCATCGGTCTATGGCGGGTCAAGTGCAGAATCTTATGTCCCTGATTTTGCAATATATAACAGAACGGAAGCTGGAAAGATCTTTCTGAGGCGTTATTCAACCAATTTTCTACGATTCTCTCTATCATTCCAATTTTTTCTTTTTTTATCGATTATTTCTCTGAACTTAGACAAATATGGCTCTTCATCTAATTTGACTATTGCTTCGCTAAACTTTTCAGCAGTTTCTGGTGCTGCCATAATTGTTGGAAGTTGTGCATTACCATTTTTATCAAATGACAATTCAACAGAATCAATAGCTTTTAAGATATCATCCGGAGTGAAAGATTTTGATATACTTGTAGTCTGACCTTTTTCTGTTAATTTTTCAGACAACTCTTGAAGCGAATTTAATTCAATATCCTTGCCCATTTTTTCAGCTGTTTCTAAATATCTCTCAAGTATATCCCTCATACTGATTATTCTCAGCTCGTCTTTTCTGAATGATGCTTGCGCTGAAAAAGTTTTTAAGTTGGTAAGCTCATCTTCATAATGTCCTTTAAATTCAGATTGATATTCAGGACTTGTTCCCTCATGGATGATTTTTCTTTTTACCATACCTTGTAAAGGGAATACCTTTTTAACATGCTCTTTCATAAGTATTATGAATTGGGCCTGTATTTTTTCTTTTAGTCCTGGATAATCGGGTAACATTTCAAGGCTTTATTTTGATTGTGTTGTATAACGGTTCGCGGTTTGTGCTGCCGGACGACCAATCCAAAAGTTGAGCAAAGAACCTGAACAGGTCAGCAGGAAACACTTTGTTAGGCGAATTTCAAGAATTAAATTTTATTGAAGTTTTCAGGAGTGACTGTGATTGACTTAATCTTTTTATGACTGACTAAAAATTTATCAGAACTTGACATCTCAATAAGGTTGTCTACTTCTTTCTGGCTTGGAAGTATTATTCCAATAATATCGTCATCTTTGAATCTTAAATTATATTTCTCAGGCAAGAATCCTTTATGGATTGCTTCGTTATATTTTTCTGGACCATAATCAACTTTAAGCCATGATGCATCTTGCACTGACCGCCATTCTCTTTCATCATAAAGTACCTTCTTTATCCTTTTTCCCTGATTTGGACAAGAAAACTCATCAAAATAACTTCTCGCTAACCAGTCCCTATTTTCAAGTTGATCATTTAATTCAAGAATATTTTTTCCAATAGCATATATATATTCTATAAACTTTTTATCAAGATCATACTTCTGTAAGTTCTCTACAAATAAACTCAGTTCCTTGTCGATATCATTGTATTGATCTCTCATCCCTTTATTTCTGAGAGCTTGTTCAGGATTATTAATTTTTTCACCAGATCTCTCCTCCAAAAGTGAAAGCCGTAAATATCTTTTAATAATCTTCAATAAGGATTTATTTTTTCTGTGATCAAAGTTTTCAAAAATAAATCGATTTTTGTTTTTCAGTCTTTTTGATTTCTCAGAAAATATTGGTGAAGTTTCATGAATATAAGTTACGGGCGTAACACCATTATTTATTCCCCACTCTTTTTTTAAACAAATTGCATAATCCCCATAACATTCTCGATGTGCCGAAATCTCAGAAAATTTTATATCACAAAAGCAGGCAATGAAGTTTTGCTGTAGAACATTAGCAAAGGAAATTTTTTCATTTGATAGTGAATGCCGGAAACCGTATTGCAATATTTTTTCTATTGCATCAGACTTACGTGTAAAGTGATATAAATAATCTGAACTTAATCTACTCATAAGCTACTGAGTTAATGCGCCTAACATGTATTTAGCGGCAAGACATCTATCCGCTAATTCTGTTAGATAATAATCCATTCATCCCTGTATGACAAATAAAACCAATATCTTGATCGAATAACATAGATCCGACAAACTGAAACTGTCCGAAGAAACCGCCGAATAAATTTTATTCCGCAATATTACCCAATCACGCAAACTTCTCAACCGCTTCCATAATCACACGGAAGCACTCTTCGAGCAGCTCCTCTTCAATGATCAGCGGCGGGGCGATTCGGACGAGGGTATCGGAGTGGAGGGTCCATCCAAGGATGATCCCTTTTTGGAAGCAGTGTTCCACAACGTTTTTGGTTAGTTCCGAATCGCGGAGCTGCAGGCCCAGCATGGCGCCGCGCCCGCGTACTTCCGTGATTCCCTTTCCGCGCAGCATGTGACAGGCAATTTCGGCGATGCGGGCTGCTTTGGCCTCAAAATCTCCGGCGAGCAGGGTTTGCAGGTTGGCATGGGCCGCCGCGCAGCTCACGGGGTGGCCGCCAAATGTGGTTACATGGTTCAGCGGAGGATCTTTTTTGAACACCTCAAATATTTCGGAAGAAGAGACAAACGCCCCGATCGGCATGCCGCCACCCATCGCTTTGGCAAGACTCAGGATATCGGGCACCACGCCGTAGTGTTCAAACGCAAAAAGTTTGCCGGTGCGGAAAAAGCCGGACTGGATCTCATCAAAAATAAGCAGCGCACCGGTATCATCACACCGCCTGCGGATCTCTTTCAGCCAGTCGGGGTTGGCCGGAATGATTCCGCCCTCGCCCTGTATCGGCTCCATGATGACGGCGGCGGTTTGGTTGTCAATCGCATCCAGGCCGGAGGGATCGTTAAAATCGAGGAACTCCACATTGGGCAGCAGCGGCAGGTAGGGGTCGCGGTACACATCGCGACCGGTTACACTGAGCGAGCCGTGCGTATCACCATGGTAGCCGTCGCGAAAAGCCACAAATTTTGTTCGGCCGGTAAATTTTTTGGCTAGTTTCAGCGCGCCCTCGTTCGCTTCGGTTCCGCTGTTTACGAAATAGACGCGGTCCAATTTTTCGGGCAGATTGGATGTAAGCAGCTCTGCAAATTCACTCTGCGGTTTCTGGATAAACTCGCCGTACACCATTACGTGCAGGTGGCGGTCCAGCTGTTCCTTAATTGCCTTTATCACCGCCGGGTGACGATGCCCCAGGCTGCTTACGGCAATGCCGGAGATCAGGTCCACATACTCCCTGCCATCGGTGGTGTAGATTTTGCAGCCCTCAGCCCGTTCAATTTCCAGGCCCATCGGGAAATCGCTGGTTTGGGCGATGTGTTTGTAAAAGGATTGGGAATAATCAGCCATAGGTAACCGCTGAGGCGCAGAGGGCGCTGTTTTTGTTTTGAATGAGCTTAAAAGTAATGAAAAGCTTTTTGGGTTTCGAGGTGGAAATTAATTTTTGTGCCCCATGCATAACTGGATTATTGCCACGGAGGCACGGAGGGCACTGAATGATTCGTGCTGTTTTAAATTCTTTAAATTGATTCCACTTTTTTAGCAATGAGCAGAATTTCGAGAGGTCATCCCCCGGAGCAAGCGCTGAACGCGCTCGCTCATCCCCCTTCGAAGGGGGACTTTTTTTTATTCCGTGTTTTCCGTGCCTCCTTGTCCCTTTGGGGCGTGGCTAAAAAAAAGTTCTGTAATAGCACCCGGTTGTTAGTTCAGTTAAATAAGTGCTGCGATTTCTTTTTGGATTTGTTGGGCGTTGTCATCGGCGTACCATTTGTGGAGGTGTTCTGCTACTTCCTGTTTGGCCATGTTTTCGGAGCCTGTCATCGTATCTACTAACTCCTGTGCTTCGGCGGGACGCGCGCCCCAATCGGCCAGTACCTCCAGGGTTTCCGCATCAAGCATAATCAATTTCGGAACCGAGCGGCTTTTGCCCCTGAACAGGAACTGATCCATGATCTCAAGATTTTCATCTCTCAATATCAGCCTCAGATGAATGTTTTCGGAGGCCTCAGCCATTTTATTGATCACCGGAACCGATTGTGCCGCATCCCCGCACCAGGCTTCGGTAAGAACCAGCCATATCATTTGGCGGTCAACCGTTTCCAGTTTCTCAATCACCTCTTCGGAGAGCCCGGTGCGTTTGTCGATCCGGTTCATCCTGTGCACATTCATCTTGGTGTAATGAATCATCGCATCGGAGTGATTTTCACCCGTGGTTTTGCCCTCCTCCAATAATTTGTCGATCATTTCGCGATATTCTTCGTAAGTGTACGCATTATTGATTACATCTCTCGTAATCACACTGTTTTTTACTTCTATCATCGGTTTTACGTCTGTTTGATTAAATAAAATATTTTAAAAGTCCTGTTTGCCCGATCCACTCATACCGGATGGCATTGGCAGCAATCAGAAAAACAACAAATGAAAATGAAGCCAAAAATTTCATTTTCATCACTGCATCATACTCATCCTTCGCGCCTTTCAGTTTCAGAATAATTTTCATCAGAATGATCCAGGAGATCATCGCAGCACCCAAAAGTATAAGTGCCGGGATCGGGTAGATCAAATAAACTGCACTGCAAAGGAGTACTGCCCCGGTAATGAAACTTACTGCAAAAAACGTGCGAACCTTCTGCAGGCCAAAAACGGCAGCAAAAGTTCTGTCATTCCGTCTTAAATCTTCTTCGGTCTGAAAAATTTGCGACACGGGGTAGAGTGATAACAGTACGAGTGATGCCCCTGTTGCAGATAACAATAAAATGAAGTCGATCGCTCCCCCGGCGGCTAAAGCTCCGAGAAGTACGGAATTAAAACCGGTACTGAATGCGATGGCAAACAGGCTCAGGATGGGATCACCCTTCCAGCGGGCTGCAGGGGTTGAATAGAGCCAGAATAAAATCAGGCTGATCAGGTAAACCAGACTGTAGATCCAGCCCACGGTAAATGCCCAGATCAATCCCAAAAACATCATCCCGAGTGATGCCGTGCGCATCCAGGGTCTCATTTCGGGCGGATTTTTTAAACCGCCGATCGGGCCTTCGTCTTTATCCCACCAGGAATTGAACGCCGTTGCTCCGCCAAAAAGCAGCACATGTACGTTCAGAAACTGCAGCCAGAACTGCAGGGTGTTCATTTCGTTTGCCATCAGTCCGCCCAGCAGAAATCCTCCAGATAAGAGCAAAAACTGGTAATGCAAGCGCAGATGAAGTATGAAATTTATGAGTTGCACCGGAATTCGTTTATTTATTTCGGCCTGATAAAGACAAAGCCGGGGATAACGGGTAAGTTTAGCTCTTTTGGTTTGTGATGACAAGTTAAAGACCCTTATTATGTGATCATGTTACAAACTGCTGAAAAGAGAACGGGAAGGAATGCTGAGCAAATGCCGGTACTGAGCCGTGACCGGTGGATGGCAATGAAGCAGCGGCATGAGGATGAACTTGCCGGACTTCTTGATCCATATCTTGAAAAACGATCGAGGCAGATCAAAGACCCGGTTCTCGATTTTTTATTTGAATATTATGCGTTTCGTCCGTCTCATTTAAAACGATGGACGCCGGGCATCGGTGTTCATCTCGAATGCGATGAGCCATCTGAACTGCCGGAAATCTCAGAGTTCACCGTTAAAGACGGCACAGCATTTCTGAACCCGGACTTTTTCCCAAATAAACGAATTCGCTCACTGAAGTGGACTTTAGAGATGCTGGAAAAAAGCGGAGATAAAAAACCGTTCTTCGGGTGTTTCGGGATGCATGAATGGGCGATGATGTACCGGGCTGAAAATGTCCGCCACGATCAGATACCGCTGCGCCTGCCGGATGAGGAGATTGCGGAATTTGTGGAATCGCGTCCGCTGCTCTGTACCCATTTTGATGCGTTCAGATTTTTCACCGAAAAAGCCCGTCCAATGAACCGCCACTCACTGAGCCGTGAAACATTCAGTGATATGGAACAGCCGGCCTGCGTGCATACCAACATGGATCTTTACAAATGGGCGTACAAACTGCATCCGTGGATTTCGGGCGAGATTATCCGCGAGGCGTTTTTCAATGCAGTTGAAGCACGAAAAACCGACATGCAGGCCAGCCCGTACGATGCCACCCAATTCGGCCTGGAACCGATCAAAATTGAAACCGAACAAGGCAGAAAAGAATACCTCGATAAACAGATGGAGATTTACCGCAATTCGATGCCCATTCGGGAGAAGGTTATTGGTGCATATCGGAGGGTTATTGATTTTTGTTATGAATTTAGCTCGTAGCTAATTTTTTGCTGCACATCTCTCTTGTACTTTTTATCGGGGGAAAGTGTGCAAAATCTAATTACTAAGTATATCAAAATTCCGTGTAACTGAACCACGAGGACGCGAAGGCTCGAAGAATTCACGAAGGTTATGTTATTGTTATTATTGACCTTCGTGAACTTTGTGTCATCGTGACTTCGTGGTAAATGGTACTTGCACGCAGGTAATTCTTAGCTATTTATCTCTCTGACACTTTTTATCGGGGGAAAGTGTGCAAAATCTAATTACTAAGTATATCAAAATTCCGTGTAACTGAACCACGAGGACGCGAAGGCCCGAAGTTCACGAAGGGAAGGTTATATTATTGCTATTATTGATCTTCGTGAACTTTGTGTCTTTGTGACTTCGTGGTAAATGGTAGTTGCTCGTAGTTAATTCTTAGCTTTATATCTTTTCTGTAATTTTGATCGCTCAAAAGTACGAAAAGTCGCCGGCTGGCGAAAAAATGGCGAATCTCTGCGATGTTACACCCCACCCCCACGTGAAAAGCGTACGTGGGTACTCCCCTCAAGGGGAGATCTACAATGGTCCATAACACCGTGAGATTAATTAGATCTTCGTGAACTTTGTGTCTTTGTGACTTCGTGGTAAATGGTAGTTGCTCGCAGTTAATTCTTAGCTGTTTATTTCCCTGAATTTCAAAATCTTTTCCTGAGTTTATTGGCGGGGAATCCTCAGACGAAAACTAATCAGGGCAGGGAAATTTTGCCGAGGGTTAGTTTTTTAAATTTGCCGCTTTTGCTTTTGTACTCGAATCCCTCGCCCGCTACGGTTTCATTAGCGAGAACTGAAAATAGTATCGCCTCTTTCGCATCCGGATCAACACCCAGTTTTTTGGATGAGCGGAACCTGCATTTCGGCAGTTCCTTTTTCAGGTTCAGCATTAAGGTGTGATTGTGCCACCCTCCCCCGCTCACATAAATATCAATCGAACGGTCTTTGATCTTCTTTTTAATTTCGGACGCAATTCCCCAGGCTGAATATTCCGTCAGAGTAGAAACAAGGTCTTCCGGTGAGCCGGAGAATTTAGAGCGTTTTACTTCACTTTCAAGCCAGTCAAACGTAAACTCCTCGGGCCCGGTTGATTTGGGTGCATCAAAACTAAAGAACGGATGTTTTTTTAACGCCTCCAGTAAATTCAGATCCGTTTCACCTTTTGCGGCAAACTCTCCGGAGTGATCGTAATTCTCGCCTTTAAAATATTTCCGAACTGCTGTGTCAATCAGCGTATTGGCAGGACCAGCATCCGTTGAAAAGGGAAACGAAGGATTTTTCTTTTCCTCTTCAAGCAGGGTGAAGTTTGCAATTCCCCCCAGGTTCAGCATCATCACCGGTTTTTCAACGCCCGAGAAAATAAGCTGTTCGGCAAGCGGTGCAAGCGGAGCTCCCTCAAAACCGGCAGCAATATGTTTTTGGCGAAAATCCGAAACAGTAACCACTCCTAAATTTTCTGCAAGATAATCCCCATCCACAATCTGCATTGTGGTTGCAGGCCTTTTTGGGGATGACGGGCTGTGAAGCACCGTTTGGCCGTGGCTTGCGATCAGATCGATATCGGCCGGCAGTACTTCCCAGTAGCTCAGCTGATTTTGGATCAGCCTCACCCACTCCTTTTGAATTCGCTGCTGCATGCGCATCATCAGCAACAGGGGAAGCGCCTCTCCAAACAGATCATCCCGGAAATCACTTTTAAAGGTTTCGGTGTATGGAACTGAGCTGAACTCAATCAAACGAACAGATGTGTTGAACCCGGAGCCGGATATCCGTGCCAGGGATATATCAAGCCCGTCCGCTGATGTTCCGCTCATCAGGCCTAAAATAGTCCGCTCTTTTTTAGCGGCGATCTCAGAAAGTTTTTGAAGTGATTGGTTCATGGTTAATCATTCAATATTTTAGAAAAAATAAAAAAAATGCAATATGGCTGATACAAACGAGCAGGAATTCCTGGCATGGGAAGAAGATGTTAACTATTTAGTAAATGTTCTGAAAGAGGTTTTTGAATCTGATGATGCATCTTATTATGTGGATGAATTAAATGAAATTCTATACGTGGAACTGGAGGGTCTGGCCGATTACAGCGATGAAGAGATCGTTGAAATTGCAGAACCGGTTTTGGATGAACTCTACATGGATTTTGAAGATATCATTCTGATGCCCCTCAATGAAAAGAAAAAGTAGGGTTTTTTGATTTTGGTGGCTAAAAGTTCATGGTTATTGGAGCCATGAATTACAGAATAATTCCAATAGTCCCAACGGGACAAAAGCAATAGCATGGGACGCAGTCCTATGTAATCAAAAACATCCCCCCAACAATAAGCTCCAACAGAGCGAAAGCCCTGTTTGCTTGCCCCGGATTGGAGGATTTTAAAACGGTTAAAATGCAATTCAGTTTAGATTGGAATCTAAAAAAATCACTTTCATATTCCCTGCCGGTTTTCCAAATCAGGAGATGGCTTTCGCTCCGTTGGAGCTTTTGGTATATAACTTCTCTTGTCTAAACATAGGACTGCGTCCCATGCTATTGCTTGCGCCTCTTCGAGGCGTGTGGATTACTTTTGGCTTAAAATCATGAAAAAAGTGCCATCCGGCACGTTGCATGTTGTGGTAAAGCCATCCCTTTGGGCTAACACGGTGATTTATCTCCGGGGAAAAGGGACCTCCAAAAAAAAACCATCGGGCTCGAAGGAACAAAAGCTACTGCATACTATCCGATGGTTATCGGGCATAAACCAGCTCAGGCAGCTGCTAATTCATGATAACTCCAGTTTCACCTTCCTCAGCATAGAATTCACCGGTTATATTGACAGTAACCCTCTGAAATTCACCATCTCCAAGATGTACAGTTTCATATGCAGAAGTACTTAGAGAACCTGACAGCTGATTTTCATCAGATGAAAATATATTTAGTTGTCCGCCTGTAGATTTATAACCACCGTGATCTCCTTTGAAATCTGAATCACTGTAGCTTACATAATATTCATCCTTGATGGGTTCGCCTTTTTCTGCATCAAAAATATCATACGTTCCTTGTCCAGGCATTTCCCGGCCGGTTATGTTAATAATTCGATAATCCTCACCAGGTGTCGGGACATCTCTAAGTGTCAGCCAAAAAACAGGAGTTCCATCCAAACCATATAGAATTTCATATACGGCTTCGCCATAGAAAGTTTTTTCAATCTCTCCGGTTATATTAATTTCAAAAGTACCCGGCTCTGGATTAACGTTGGTGTTTAGATTATTATCAGAGTTAGTCAGATTACACCCCATAAAAAGCATACTTGCGATGAAAACACCGAAAAGGCAATTCGTATGTATTAGATGTTTTAACATAAAAGACTCCGCATGTAATAATAAAACAATAGGGAAAAAATGATTTTTTGTTGATGCTTTCATTAAAATCATTTCTAAGGTAATCTCACCTCTAATACACTTTCAAACCGGGATGTACCTATTGAATTTTTGAAAAAACCGGGATTTATTTTTTGCCCATCGGATCTGCAGAACAAATAAGCAGCCCAAAAGAGCTTAGCGGTTTTTTCTTTTTGAAACCTTTGCGCCTCTTGGCGCCTGCACTCCGAAGTGCTTTTTTGCACGAAGGAGTGGCCTTTGCGGTTAACCCTGCTTGTAATTAAATATGATTTAAAAAACTCATCTCAGCTAAGCCGCAGATCGTCCTTCTATCGTTTGTTAAAATCTCACCTCCAAAATGAATCGTACCTACGGTATTTTGCTTTGGCGATTGTCTCAACCCCGGAGATAAATCACCGGGTTATAAGATCTTTCGTGCCTGATGGCACTCTCTAAATGCACTCAATGGCCCTTTTCTTGCGCCATCATTTACTCTCCAGGCAGGAGGCGCATTCAACCCATTCTTCTTTTGGGATGCTTTGAATGGCTGACGGGCTGTTCCCTCTCTCAAAAACGGGTTTGAACAGCATGTTGCCTTCACCCTGTTCATCACCGCAGCTGTGGCAGCTTACATCGCCGGCAGCGCGGGTGGGTGTGTATCCGGTGATGACCCAGCCATCGTGCCCCTGGTGAGCGGCAAGGCTTTCAAGTGCGGCACGAACCGTTTGTGATTTATTGCCTTTATAATATTTTTTTGCAAGCCGGTTCAGCAGCTTTACGGTTTCGTCATCAAGTGTAAAATTCAGCCTTTTCATATCACTTTACGTTTATCACTTTTTAGTTTGATCCGGATTCTCGTCTATCGGGTGATGTTTATGATTTCGGTTGGTGCACTGCTGATGGTGACGGTAATTCATCCAGTGGCCGGCAATCAACAGGCCGCTTCCGAAAAGCGTGCTTGTGGTTTCAAAAACAAAACCAAGCCAGTAATGCCCCAGCAACCAGCCGGCAAGAATGAACAGAAAGCCAAGCACCAGGATCGTGGTAATGGTGGTATCATAATGGCTGCGGCGTGCTGCAAAATAAACGATCGGGGCAATCATCAATACAAAAACAGGATGAGCCCATTCGTGCAGAGCCGGAATAAATGACCAGAGCGGCATCACCGAAATAATTACGGGAAATATCAAACAATGAATAGCACATATTCCGGAAACACCGATTCCGAATTTATCCCATAAAATGGATGCTGTTAAACTTTTGTCGGGCACTGAAGCAAAATTTTAGATAATATTTTAGTGTGTATAAAAATACACACTTAATTACTCACCTGCAA
>SLAU01000079.1 GCA_007126675.1 Balneolaceae bacterium | reverse complement strand
GTATCCACAATATCTTCGACCAAAATAACATGACGGTCTTTAATATCAGCATCAATATTTTTTAATTCGGTCACTTCACCAGAAGATACTTTTTCATCACCGTAACTGCTTAGCTTCAAAAAATCGACCTCACAGGGTATGCTCACATATCTCATCAAATCAGCCAAAAAAATGTACGCACCGTTTAATACACCAATAAAGATCGGTTTTTTATCTTTGTAATCCCGGCTGATCTGCGCACCCAATTTTCGAATCCTTTCCTGTATCTCTTCATGAGTGAGGTAAACTCTGAATTGTTCACCATTTACGTTGATGTACTCGGGTTGATATAAATTCATGTACTGTGTCTGATAATTTTTAAAATACGCTGCGTTTTATCTGTGCATTTATAGAGTTCTGAGATAACTCCTGTGCGCCCTTCATTTGTTACGTGCGGGAATATAACGGCACTAATGTTTTCATCAAAAGATTGAACCACTTTTGCCGACTTTTTTTGTGAAGAATCAATCTTATTATTGGTCAACAGATCGGAAACTAACTGTGATCCTTCCATGCCGAACGGTCGAATTCTGTCTCCATCCTTCCAATTACGAACTGAAACCGGCCATGTAATTTTATCTGAGTCGATTATAAGGTCCTTTTCAGGGATGTTTTGATCCCATTTTTTCTCAGTGAATCTGAAGTTTTCGATCTGTTCAGTATTGTTTTGCAGATCTTCTTTCTCAATTACCCAAATAGAACGCTTTCTTTCAGAAACTTTCTGAACAAGAAAATAATCTCTGTTTCTGATGAGCTGAAGATCTTCGGAGATCGAAATGCCGGCTCCTGTCTGCAGATTTTCCAAAGATTCTGAATCCATCAAAAAGCCGGTGGATATTGATATTTCCGGTGCATTTATTTTTATAAACTCCGCAAGAATAAAAGGCCTGATTTTTTTATCCAGCGCCAAAAATTGATTTCTGTCTAACAGGTGATCATCCGTCATTAAATGCTTCAATAATTCGGCAACTAAAAGATCCGCTTCCTCTGCCCTTTCCGGTATTTTCAGAATATTTTGCCGCCACCCGGGGAACAGTTCGTCCAGCTTTGGAGCCCAGGTAATGCGTATAAAATTGCGGGCATAATCCGGTTTAATATTCGATTCATCTTCCCGAAAAGGAATTTCATTCTCTTTGGCAAACTCCTCAATTTCTGTTTTCGAAAGATTCAGCAGCGGCCTGAAAAGATCCCCGTCCAAAACATCCATGCCTTTCCAGGAATTGATACCGGCACCCCGCAATATTTTTTGCATGATGGTCTCTACCTGATCATCCTGGTGATGGGCTGTGATGATAGCATCGGCCTGTAATTCGTGCATCATATCCCTGAAAACCTGGTAGCGCAAATCCCGTGCCCATGCCTGTATATTATTTTGATTGCGGTTCTCCGGATCAAATGAGGCAGTTACACAATCAATATTCCACAACGAACAGATTTGCTCAACAAACTCCTGATCCTGATCCGATTCTTCTCCTCTTAATCCATAATTACAGTGAACAACTGTAGTAGTAATATTGTGGCGGTGCAGCAGATACAACAGACTCATCGAATCGATCCCGCCGCTCACTCCGCAAATAAAATGTGGTGAACTTTCAGAGAAATGGCTTTTAAGCTGTTTCCGAAATTTGGTTACTGCCGGTGATGATTCGTATTTGTTCATGTGAAAAGGTATTTACATCAAGCTCTTCATTCAAGAATAAACATTCACCTTTTTCATTAATTCCAAGAAATTTAAAACTCCCTTTCTGCTGCACTCCATTCAGGGTGATGGTAACCCATTGGCCATAGCCTTCAATATTTTTATTCACATCTGCGGGAAGTTTACTGTCCATTTTATGCCAGCGTCCATAAGCATGCTGTATAGCAGTAAGAATCCGCGAGAGCACATGCTCTCTGTTGAAACGCTCACCGGTTTCTTTCATTAATGATGTAGCTGACGTTTCCAGTTCACTGTTAAATTTGACCTGGTTTATGTTCAGACCGATTCCCAGAAGTACACGCTCCGGCGTTTTGCCCATAAAAAGACATTCGGTTAGTACGCCGCCAATCTTTTTGCCATTCAAGAAAATATCGTTCGGCCATTTTACTTCTGAAGAGAATTTAGTGAGATCTTCAAGAACCTTAGAGATTGCAGAAGCTGTGGCGACTGTTAAAAGCATCAGGCCATCAGCCCTTGCAGGTGTAAATAGAAGTGTAAAGGTGAGATTTTTTCCAGGCTCAGATAGCCATTTTTTACGGAACTGTCCGCGTCCATTCGTTTGATCATCTGTAACAGCCATCATTCCATGGCTGATCTTTTCATGATCGAGATTTTTCAGATAGGTATTTGTCGAGTCAACAGAATCCAAATAGAGAACTTCCGAACCCAGCCAGTTATTACCGGCCAGGGTACGGAATTCTTTTATATTGAATTTTTCTTTCAAGACATTTAGTTCTCGACTTTCAGCAGTGAATCTTCAGTTCCAAATTCGTTGGGAACATATGCATCTGCTGAATCATCATTTTCCCATTTTTCTCCGTCAATCAGATACTTAAATCTGTATTCTGATCCGGGCTTAACACGTACAAGTGTTTCCCATTTTCCATCTTTCTTCTTGAGTTTATCTGACTTGGTATCCCAGTCATTAAACTCGCCCACTACAGCAACTTCTTTGCTAGCCCACTCTTCTGGAATTGCAAAAGTTACTTTACATACTGTTCTTTTTGGTGTGAATTCTTTTTGTAACATAATAATAATCTGAATAAGGTTTGAAATTTACTCCGCAAGTAAAGTTACCTAATCAAATTATATTATTGAAAATTTCTGCGTGAATTATTAATGTTTAGTTAACATTAAACTTTAATTATTCTATACAGTTTAACTATTTATATTAAACTATTTAAATCTGGAAACGGTTCTATAACTTTAAAATTTAAGTTTGCGTGACAAAGCGACTTAAACTCGCTGTTTTTTCCAGTTACTGAAGATCTCTTCAGTTTCTTTTACGCTTCCGGATGAACATACATCTTCGGCAAGCTTTTCCAGGTTTTTCAATTCTGATTTACGCAAAGCCATTTTAACCATTGGGATCTGATTTGTGGTCATACTCAATTCGTTAATGCCCATTCCAATAAAACAGGCGGCATATTCAGATACCGAAGCCATCTCTCCGCATACTGATACGGGAATAGAAGCAGAATCTGCACCTTCTTTTATCAGTTTTATCATCCTCCATATCGCGGGGTGGGATGGCCTGAATAGCTTGGAAATTTTTTCATTTCCGCGGTCTACAGCTAATGTGTACTGGGTCAAATCGTTAGTACCGATGCTAAAGAAGTCAACTTTTTTTGCAAACTCATTGGCCATCATGGCAACGGCCGGCACTTCAACCATTATTCCAAATGGAATATGAACATCTGTTATAACTCCATCTTTAATAAGTTTTTCTTTCACTGATTCCACTACATCCTTCATCCTGTCAACTTCAGTCAGGGTAGAGATCATCGGCACCATTATTTTAACCTCTCCTTTGTAATCTGCTGATACCCTAACTATTGCCTCTACCTGCTGTTCAAGGAGTTTTTGCTCATCAAGCAGCATTCGTACTCCTCTCCAGCCTAAAAATGGATTGGCTTCTGTTTCATAGTTGTCAAGCAGTTTGTCTCCGCCTGCATCAAACAGCCTTATGATTACCGGTTTATTATCGGCGCTGGCAAGAACCTTTTTATAAAATGCGATCTGCTCCTTTACATCAAAATCTTTTGCTCTTAGCAACAATGTTTCTGTGCGGAGTAAACCAACACCATCCGCTCCGTGTGTTTTTATTCTGGGTAATTCATTTTCAAACTCAACATTTGCCCTGATAGTAAATTTATGACCGCACTTAGTTTCAGATGGTAATCCCGCCCATTTCAGTGCCTCTTTTCTTACTTTCTCTTGTCTTATTCCCCTTTCATCAATTTTCTTCTGCATAGCAGAATCAGGTGAAAAAACAACTTCTCCCTGGTCACCATCAAGAATTACATGTTCGTGTTGATTTGGATTTAGTTTTGACCAGTTCACACCAACCACACATGGTATTCCGAGAGACTGGGCAAGAATTACGGCATGGCTGGTCAGTCCTCCTTTATGTAATACAATACCGGATATTTTCGAACGGCTCAGGCTGATCATTTCAGTAGGTGATAACTCAGCGGCAAATACAACCGAACCATCAAGCTGAAATTCTTCCTGCTCTTTTTGCTGCACAGCCATTACAAGCTGATCGCGTATGGACACTATATCTATTGTTCGCTCACGTGCCCATACAGCATCTGCAGATTCAAGCATTGTGATATACTCGTTCAGTGCGTCAAAAATTGAAAATACCGCAGTAAAATGTTCTTTTTTGATTTTGCGGATAACCGATTTATGAAGTTCAGGATCGTGCAGCACAAGCAGTTGAGATTCAATAATTTTTTTGATCTCGGTATCATCAGCTTCATCAGCCATTTGACGAAACTGATTTTCAATTTTTTCTACGGCCTGATTAAAGTGCGTGATTTCTGACTCTGTTTGATTATCACTGATTTTTTCGGGCTGAACTGAGGCACCTTTTCGGGGAAAAATCCATGGTTTACCTGCACCGATACCGGGTGATGCGGGCATACCATTTACGATTTTTGATTTTTCATGAGTTAGGTCTGTTTTATCACTCATTCCCGAAACTCTCGTTAAATAATTTACTGATGGCTTCCATTGCATCTTCTTCATCAGGTCCATCCACAATCAACTCCATTTCTGCTCCCTTTTCAGCCGCAAGTGTCATTATCCCAAGTATACTCTTACCATTTACCCTGTATCCGTACATCTCAATAAAAAAGTCTGATTCAAACATTGTTGCTGTTTTAACCAGTTCAGAAGAAGGGCGTGCATGTAAACCGGCCTCGTTTTGAATTGTTACTTTTCTTGTAATCATGGGTTGTTCGAATACAGCTGTTGAGGACTGAAAATGAGGATTTTTGTCTACCTTCGATGCTTTTAGAAGGTAACAAAAATGAGGCAAACGAAGTAAATCATAAATGGGATTTTATAAAACTCTGAGGAGTACTCCGTTCAATATGGATATCAAAATACTGTAAACCACAGCCCATAAAAATCCATCCACTTTAAAGCCCTCCACAAGCCGGTCAATCAACATAAGTATCCATGCATTTATCACAAGAATAAAGAGGCCGAGGGTCAAAATTGTGAGCGGAAGAGTGAGGAACACAATCAGGGGTTTAATAAAAGTATTGATGAGCGCTAAAAGAATGGCAACCCCCACTGCAGTGAAAAAATCTTTAACTTCCACACCCTTTAAAAGGTAGGCAGCCATAAAAATGACCAAACTGTTTATGAGTAGTACTTTAATCATGGCTGTGTTACTTTTGTTGATTGATATATCAGACAATACGTCGGGGTTACCAAAAAAGTTACAAAACCAGCCATGAATTGGATTTTCTACAGAAATTTTGATGATTTCGCAGCCGTGCACCTTTATGAAGTTCTGAAACTGCGGCAGGAAGTGTTTGTAATTGAACAGAATTGCATTTACCCCGACCTTGATGATTACGACCAAAACGCTTCGCATCTGTTGCTGATGAATGACAACAGGCTTATAGGCTATCTCAGAATATTACCTCCCGGTTTAAAATTTGAAGAAATTTCAATCGGCAGAATTGTTACACCGCTTGATTTACGAGGAACCGGCACAGGCAAAAAACTTATCAGTAAAGGCCTGGATATTGTATTCGAAGATGGTGCACAAATTGTGAGAATAGAAGCACAGCATCACCTGGAAAATTATTACAGGAAGTTCGGATTTAGAACAGTTTCTGAACCTTACGACATGGATGGCATTCCGCATATTGAAATGGTGATGCAGAGAGATGAACGGAAGCTTTAATCTTCTTTTTCTGAATTCTACACATTAATCTTTTTCATTTTCAGTGATTGATTTAAACTTTGAATCATAAGTTATAGCTCTTAGCTAATTCTTTGCTGCATATCTTTCTTATACTTTTGAACGATCAGTCGGGAGACGGACGGGCTCAAAAGTACGATGCCAAAGGCACCACTTTGTGGAAAGTAGCCGGCTTGGATTTCTTTCGGTGGAGTTTTTCTCAGGCTATGCGATATGACACCCCACCCCCACGTGAAAAGTGCTCGTGGGGACTCCCCTCAAGCCTGCCTGTCCGCCTCAGGCGGATTTGGAAGGCAGGGGGAGATCTACAATGGCCCATTACACCTTGAGATTTTTTAAGCTTATCACCGGTATATTTTTTTTACACCCATCGTCACAAAGTGATCCCATTGGGGCACACGCCGGAAAAAACCAAACACCACTTTCAGAAATCACGATGCCGGAAATCTTTTCTTCCTTTTTAAAACTCTAGGCTTTAATAAGGAAAAAACCGGCCTCTGATTCGTGGAGGCGGTAAGCAGAGCGGGGCGACTGAGACGTTTTGATAAATCATACCGGTGATAAATGGTTTGCTTGGGCAGCATGTGATGGACCATTGATTTATCTGTCGAAGAAGCAACCCGCGATGGAGCCGGAGCGAATCAGCAGCCTTGAATTTTTGATTACTTTTGTTTCAAGACAAAAGTAATGAAGCATTTGATCCAAGCTATGAATTATGAATATTAGCTCGCAGCTAACTAATAGCTGCATATCTCTACTTTACTTTTAAGCGTTCAAAAGTATCATGCCAAGGCATCCCATGGAGTGAAACCGATGGCTGGTGAAAAAAATCTGAAAATGGTTATTAAAATAATTAGCGGAAGCTTTAATCGTCCGCTTTTGCTGCTATCTCTTTTAGTTCTTCAACCGTTTGATTGGTAATCAGCTCAAGTTCACGAATATTTTCTTCCAGCTCTTTCAGTGGATAGGGATTTTTATAATAATCTTCGATTTTTTGAGAGATCTTTAACCCTTTATCAGCTCCTACATACTTGAATGTAGGTTTTATTGAGTGAGCAATATCACTCATCTCATCAATTTTCTCATCCTGATATGCTTTTTTGATATTAGCCAAAATCGCAGGTGATTTTTGAATGAATAGATCGATCATATCTCTGATCATATCCCTATCTCCTGCAGCCATTTCCTCGAGTGATTCAAGGTTTACATAGGTCATTTGTCTTTCATTATTTTCCTGACTTTCTGATCTGTGACCGGGTTGTATTTTATTATTTATTGCATGGATAACTTTATCAAGAAGCATATTGAAATTAAAAGGTTTTGAGATAAAATCATCCATTCCCGCCTCTTTACACTCTTCAATATCACTATCCATGATTGAAGCGGTAATTGCTATAACCCACAGATTTTCGTCTATCTCCTTTTTGATTACCCGGGTTGCTTCCAGTCCCCCCATTCCCGGCATATATACATCCATAAAAACCACATCATAATGCTCATCTCTTATTTTCTGAATGGCTTCTTCCCCGGTTTTTGCTTCATCAACACCTACACTGCTCTTTTGTAAAACACTGGCGACCAATTTTCTGTTAACAGGATCATCATCTACAACAAGTACGCTTATTTTTTCTAATTGCTTTTTCATTCACAAACCGGATTAGAATTCATCCCAAAAATTTAAATTTAAAAGCTTAAAAAGAAATGTCAACAGGAATTCAGGAACCGGAATACGATTTATTAGCATAAATTTTCAATTTATTCTATTTATTTCAATGATAAGCGGTTAGTTATTAACATCATTTTTGGGAAGCTAAATCCTACATTAAGTTGATGTTTTAATCGGGAAATCAAGCAGTTTTGGTAAAGAGGTTTGATTAACAAATTGAACAAATACAAGATACAACCTGATCATTTGCTTCAAAAAATATGAAGACGGAAGTTCTTGAATAAATTATAGCAGAATTCTTATTGCAGCAGCCTTTGCAATTTATAAGATAGGTTACCCGGCAAAGGCGAATAAGCAATGGTATGTATTTTAATCAGGCTGTTGTAATCACAATTGCAATCACAACAAGCAGAGCAATTTTAAAAAGTAATGTTTTCCACTTTTTCATTTGAGAACGAGAAGTTAGATTGAGAGCGTTATTTTCTACGTGGTATTTAAACATTTAACAAATGAATTTCAAGTTATCCACATTTTTTATTTTAAAAAAATTTTAAAGTGCCGGTCAGAGCACCTTATTTAGATAGAGCATTTTGATGCTTTTTTGTTACAAAATCAAAGATTTTTTTTCTCGGGATTTTCTGCTCAGAGTTTTCTCTTGTTTAAATGCCTTGAGTTATACACAACGCTGACCGAGCTCATCGCCATAGCAGCCTCTGCCAGAACCGGATGCATCCACCCGATTATTGCTGCCGGAATCATCACAACGTTGTAGATAAACGCCCAAAAAAGGTTTTGCCTTATCTTACCCATTGTATGTTTACTCAGATTTAGCGCCTCATCCACACCACTTAAATTTCCTTTTATAAGTATCACAGAACCCGATTCTATGGCAATATCGGTGCCGGTGCCAATAGCAATTCCAACATCAGCACTGGCAAGTGAAGGAGCATCATTAATGCCATCGCCAACCATGGCCACCACTTCGCCGGTCTTTTGCAACTCCTGGATTTTCTTCACTTTCTCATCTGGCTTCAGGGAAGAGTAAAATTGCTGCAGCCCTAATTCTTTTGAAATTGCAGAAGCCGCACTTTTATGATCGCCGGTAAGCATCACCGTTTTTATTCCTTTCTGATGCATACTTTCTACCGCTGCTGCGGCATCATCTTTAGCTGTATCTTTTATACCAATGATCCCTGAAAGAGAGTTATTCACAATCAGAAAAATTACGCTGCTTCCGTCTTTTTCAAACTCTTCAGCAGACGATTGCTCTTGGCCATTCAATTCTACATCCAACTGTTCCAGAAGCGAACGGTTACCGGCTGCAATCTGATCGCCATCAATTTTACCCGAAACTCCGGTTCCGGTAATAGATTCAAATTGTTGAACTTCAATCTTTTCGTTTACACCATCAGTAAACCTGACTATTGCTTTGCTGATCGGATGTTCGGACAGATTTTCGACAGCAGCCACTTTTTCGATCAGGCTGTTTTTATCAACTCCGTTAAACGTTTTGTACCCGGTAACTTCCGGCTTACCTTTTGTTAGTGTTCCGGTTTTATCGAATACTACTGTGGTTACTGATTCAAGGATTTGCAGTGATTCACCTTTCCGAATAAGAATTCCGTTTTCGGCGCCCAATCCGGTTCCCACCATCAGCGCGGTTGGAGTTGCCAGACCCAATGCGCACGGACAGGCGATCACCAAAACCGCCAGAGTGGCAAAAAATGCTTGTCCGCCCACGGAAAGATCGGTCATGACCCAGGGTAAAAGATCATCGCCCAGATTCAGCAACGGAGCATAAAATTCCGGAAACAGTACCCAGGTAACAAATGTAAGCAGCGCAATGACCAGAATTACAGGTACAAAAACTGCCGTTACTTTATCGGCAAAATCCTGAATCGGGACTTTCGAGCTTTGTGCTTCCTCTACAAGACGAATTACACGGCTTAAAAATGTATCTTCTCCAACTTCGGTAGCTTTTACCCGAATTGTACCCTCCGTATTGATCGTACTTCCAATTACCTTATCCCCTTTTTTGCGGTGCACCGGCATCGACTCTCCCGTAACCATCGATTCATCCACCGAACTTTCACCATCCACGATTACACCATCGGCAGGAATTTTTTCACCGGGACGAATCAGCATCACATCACCGGTTCTCAGGTCAGAAAGTTCTACTGTTTCCTCTTTTCCATTTTTTATGATACGTGCTGTTTTTGCTTCCAGTGTCAGCAGCTTGGTTATTGCATCTGATGCCCGTCCTTTTGCTTTGGTTTCGATATAACGGCCTGTCAGGTGAAAAGCCATGATCATTGCGGCGATTCCAGCAAAACTGTAAACCGGTTCTCCAAACAGATCAACATAATACGCAAGTGCAAAAAATCCGGTGATGAGTGAAGCTATTGTACCTATTGCAATCAGCACATCCATATTGGGATTCAGGTTTTTTGCAGATCGAAAAGCACTCACCAGGGTCTGCCAGCCGGGATAAAAAATCACTGCTGTAGCACCTAAAGTCATAAAAATCTCCATCACCAGATGAGAGGTGATATGAACAGACAGCACCATTTCCAGGAACATCCAGATCATCAGCGGAAGTGTAATTACCCAGCTGAAGATCATTTTAAACCGTGCCGAATTCAGCTTTTCCTGTTCGAGTCGCCTGGCTTCATCCAGTTTACTCTCTTTTTTTTTTCCGGAAGGCTCCAATGTGTAACCGGCATCTTTTACAGCATCTATAAGTTTTTGTATGCCGGTTTCATTCTCGTCAAAATCCACAAACGCTTTACCATTTGCCAGGTTTACCGAAACTTCTTTTACTCCCCCAATATTCCGTATCGTTTTTTCTACAGCATTTACACATCCGGCACAATGCATCCCTTTCACATTAAATTCGTGTGCGTTACTTCTCCCATTTTCAGTTTTTTTTACAGTGTAGCCGGCATCATTTATCGCTTTCTCAATCCTTTCAAATTCCAGGCTTTCCGGATGCTCAACTATCGCTTTACCTGTGGCAAGATTTACATTCACCTGCTCCACTCCTTCCACGCTTTTCAGAGCTTTCTCTACCGAATTAACGCATCCTGCACAAGTGATACCTTCTACTACGTATTGCTTTTTTACTGACATAATCAATCATCTATTGTTATCTGAAACTTCATTCTTAAACCTCTGAAAGATAAGCTCAGATCAGAGTTATTATGTCACAACTGAGAAAGGAAGGTGTGTAATATTTTTGTATCAGAACAGATCAGGTCAGATCTGGTCGAGCGATTTGCGTCTTTTTTCACCGGACTTCAAGTACTGAGTCACTGTTTTTCCGGTTACTTTTTTAAACTGATTCGACAAATACTGAACACTGCTGTATTTAAGTTTCCAGGCAATTTCGGATAGTGTCCACTTGCGATAGCTGAGCAGTTCTTTTACTCTCTCAATTTTTAAACGAATCAGATAATTCTCGACTGTAATACCAACATTTTCAGAAAATACTTTACTCAGATAGGAATAATTATGGTTCAGTTTTTCTGATACAAATACAGAAAGTTTTTGAGGCTGATCGTTTTCCTGCAGATGATTCAGATATTCGATCAGAGCTGACTTTACTTTATTGGCAATTTCCGTTTCGCGATCATAGATCAGTTCAAATCCGCGTTCTTTTAGCTTAGATTCCAACTTCTCTGACTCAGTGCTTGAGAGTTTGCGGCTAAACACGGCCGAACCAATTTCAACAAACTCCACCGGAAGGTTCAGTGTTTGCGTTATGCCTGCAACAGACTCAACGCATCGCGGACAGACCATATTTTTGATACTCAGTTCAACCATTACCGAATGGGTATTTCTCTGAATTATTTGCAGATGAGGATCTGAAATCAGATCACTCAACTGTTACACTTTTCGCTAGGTTTCTGGGCTGATCTACATTACAGCCACGGTTTACAGCAATGTAATAAGAAAGCAGCTGTAAAGGAATTACCGTCAACAGCGGAGAAAAATAATCTTTTGTTGTCGGAATTTGAATTGAAAACTCAGAGAGTTCTTTAACATCTTTATTGTCATCGTTCATTACAGACAAAATTCTGCCCTTTCTGGCTTTCACTTCTTCAATGTTAGATATTGTCTTATCGTTCGTATGTTTGGTTGCAGCAATCACAACAACCGGCATCATTTCGTCGATAAGTGCAATTGGTCCGTGCTTCATTTCTGCAGCCGGGTATCCTTCAGCGTGTATATAGGAAATCTCTTTCAATTTCAGTGCACCTTCGAGCGCAACCGGAAAATTGTAAGAACGCCCAAGGTAAAGGAAATTCGGAGCATAGGTAAACATTTTTGCGATCTTCTGAATCGGCTCATCACACTCTTGAAGAATCTGATCAACTTTTTCAGGTATCGAGTCTAACTCCTGAATCAGCTTTTTGGCCTTCTTTTTGGTAATTTCACCTTTTTCCATCGCGATTTTTATCGCCATCATAATAAGCACCACAACCTGTGCGGTAAACGCTTTGGTTGATGCCACCCCAATTTCCGGTCCGGCGTGTGTAAATACACCGGCATCAGTTTCACGGGATATAGTTGACCCCACAACATTACAGATTCCAAGAACCAGTGCCCCTCTTTCTTTAGCTTCACGAAGAGCAGCGAGCGTATCGGCAGTCTCGCCACTTTGTGAAATTACAAGCAGAACATCGCCCTTCCCGATCAGCGGATCGCGATAACGGAATTCCGACGCATACTCAACTTCAACCGGAGTGCGCGCCAGGTATTCAAAAATATATTCACCAACCAATGCCGAGTGCCAGCTTGTTCCACAAGCGGCAATTACAATTCGTTTTGCATTTACAAGCTCATCCATTACATCTCTCAGACCGCCAAGCTGGATTGTTCCTTCTTCCGGATTTATACGCCCGCGCATACAATCCCCGATCGATCTGGGTTGTTCAAAGATTTCCTTTAGCATAAAATGCGGATAGCCGGCTTTTTCAATCGCCTCAAGCCCCATCTCAAGCTCATGTATTTCTTTGGTAAGCTCTACATCTTCGATAGTTTTTACTTTATAACTGTCTTTCGTTACAACAGCCATCTCACCATCGTCCAGGTAGATCACCTTATTGGTGTATTCAACTATCGGAGATGCATCAGAAGCGATAAACATTTCGTTATCCCCAATTCCAAGAAGCAGCGGAGAACCCTTCCGGGCTACATAAACCTTATCCTGCTGATCAAGACTTACAACAGCAATACCATAGGTTCCAACAATTTGCTTTAGCGTAAGCTGTATTGCCTGTTCAAAGGTAATACCTTTTGTAGTTGTGTAGATCTCTTCGAGAAGCTGCGCGATAATTTCAGTATCGGTTGCGCTTTTAAATGTGCGGCCTCTTAGCTCAAGCTTCTTTTTCAAAGAATTGTAGTTTTCGATAATTCCGTTATGTACCACCGCAATGTTACCGGATTCGCTCACATGCGGGTGAGAATTGATATCATTAGGCTCCCCATGCGTGGCCCAGCGTGTGTGGCCAATTCCAATTTTTGCGATCAGCTTTTTGGTATCAATCTTTTTTTCAAGATTGGAAACTTTTCCTTTTCCTTTCTCGATCATCATTTTACCGTTCATCAGAGCAACTCCGGCAGAGTCATATCCACGGTATTCGAGTCTCTTGAGACCTTTTACAAGAACCTGGCTTGCGTCTTTTTCTCCGATATATCCTACTATTCCACACATATTATTCTTTGATTTTACGTAATTTAAAGTCTGTTAATGATGATTTTTGCTTGTAAAGCTTAATTACTGATTATGATATTTATTTATAACTGCACACCTGTGTTTGATAATATGAGATAGTTAAAAACATCTTTGTTACTTTGCCAGTTAGAAATCCATAACAAAATTAAAATAAACCAATATAATTTACCGATTTGGCTGCTAAAATCTGCTTTTTTGAAGATCAATATCTTAAAAACTTTCATCCTCTGACTCTTACAAGACCGCTCTACGATCTCAGGATAGGCATTTTATCCCTCGGAGAAAAGTGGCTCCATGCTTTAAACCGGAAGAAATCAGTTCCTGCCGGAATTCTCAGAGAATCTTTTAAAGGGTTGTTTGTTGAATCTGTTCCGGATGAAGATGAAATTTTATGGATTAACCCTCGATTTTTACCTGACTCATCTTTAAAAGATACGGTAAAAAAACTGGAAATAAACCAGTCCCTTCAATTTGAAGGTGATCTAATTGCTGCATTGATTTCAAAAGAAATCCACCAAAAATGGGCACAGAAAGGTATCAATGCAAAAGACACTGAGGCACGAGAAGCTAGTAAGGAGATGGTCCGCCAGGTAACACATGTCTGGAATTTGTTTCAGCTGAACGGACCGGAAATTGCTGCTGATATCAGCAGAATGAACTCGAAATCCGGGAACCATAATAAAGATTTTCCACGGGTATATATTGAAAATGCAGATAAGGTTATTATTGAAGAAGGAGCAAAAATAGAACCGGGTGTTGTGATTATTGCTGACAAAGGCCCCGTGTATATTGGAGAAAACGCTTTGATTATGGCCAATTCAGTTCTCAGAGGGCCGGTTGCAATTTGTGAAGGTGCAACGGTTAAGGCCGGAACAAAAATCTATGAAGAGACGACAATCGGCCCCGTGTGTAAAGTTGCCGGTGAGATATCGAATTCGATCTTTCACTCCTATTGTAATAAAGCGCATGACGGTTTTGTAGGGAATTCACTCTTCGGGCAGTGGTGCAACCTTGGCGCCGATACCAACACCTCAAACCTAAAAAATAACTACAGTACTGTGCGGCTGACCGATTGGGACAGCGGAGAGGAAAAAGAAACCGAACAACAGTTTATTGGAACCGTGATGGGTGACCACTCCAAAACCGGAATAAACGCGATGCTGAATACAGGTACGGTTTGTGGAGTATCCAGTAACATTTTTACGAGTGGTTATCCGCCAAAGCTGATCCCCTCCTTCCGCTGGGTGAGCGATTACGATATTGAAAACTATAAACTTGACAAAGCGATTGAAACGATGCGCCGGATGATGGCACGCCGCGACGTGGAACTGACCCCGGAGTATGAACAGATGATGCGCTCTTTAGCGAATGAATAAAACTGCGGCCGATGACGACTAAATCAAAATTGGGACTTTTTACCGGTCTGTTCCTGTTTGTCTTAATGTTGATTGTTCCACAGCCGGAAGGCCTCAGTTCTGCCGGATGGCTAACCGCCGCTGTAGGAGCTCTTATGGCTACATGGTGGATCACTGAAGC
>SLAU01000312.1 GCA_007126675.1 Balneolaceae bacterium | reverse complement strand
TTTATTGATGAAAGCAGCAATTTGAAATATTTGCTGGATTTGAGGTGAGGGGATAAGAACCTGTTTAAGTAGTACTCCGGAAGAGTTTGAATTGTAATTAATCTCTTTGCCCAGTGGTTTTTTACCACGAGGGCACGAAGGCACAAAGATGCATGAAGTAAAAGAATTTTAGATTTCGCAGTTGTGAATTTGCAAATAACCCGGAACACCCCTCCCCCACGCCTAGGGCGTGGGTACTCCCCTCAAGGGGAGATTTTTTTCTTCTGAATCATGAACCTGCCATAAACAAAAAAAGCCTCCCGAACGGGAGGCTTTTCTCAAGACTCATATCTCACGACTCATGACTATTTTTTGTCGTCTTCGTCGTCTACCACTTCGAAATCTGCGTCTACGGCATCTTCGCCTTCAGCTTCTGTGCTTTCAGCCTCAGCCTGTGCCTGCTCTGCTCCGTCAGCACCGGGCTGCTGTGCTTCAGCTGCCTGGTAAATCTCCTGCGAAGCGGCTGCCCAAGCCTGGTTCAGCTCTTCGATAGCGGCATCGATCTCGTCAACCTTCTCCTCTTTGTGGAGTTCCTCGAGCTTATCGAGTGCTCCCTGGATTTTAGTTTGGTTATCTTCCGAGATCTTATCTTTATGTTCTTCAAGCTGCTTTTTGGTTGAGAAGAGCAGCGAGTCGGCCTTGTTCAGCGTTTCTACGCGTTCGCGAACCTTCTTGTCTTCCTCTGCATGCTCTTCGGCAGCTTGTTTCATCTTCTTCACTTCCTCATCACTCAGGCCTGAGCTCTGCTCAATGCGGATACTCTGCTCTTTTCCGGTTCCTTTATCTTTTGCACTCACATTCAGCACACCGTTTGCATCAATATCAAACGTTACTTCAATTTGTGGCATGCCACGCGGTGCGGGAGGAATTCCATCTAAGTGGAATCTTCCAAGTGTCCGGTTATCCTGAGCTTTGGCGCGTTCACCCTGAAGAATGTGGATCTCCACACTGCTTTGGTTATCGGCTGCGGTTGAGAAGGTTTCCTTTTTGCTGGTTGGAATCGTAGTGTTGGCTTCAATCAGCTTGGTCATCACGCCGCCAAGGGTTTCGATACCCAGGGTTAGCGGAGTAACATCAAGCAGAACCACATCATCCACATCGCCTGAAAGTACGCCACCCTGTATTGCAGCACCAATCGCCACAACCTCATCAGGGTTTACGCCTTTGCTAGGATCTTTTCCGAAAAACTCTTTAACCACTTCCTGTATTTTCGGTATCCGTGTAGATCCGCCAACCAAAATTACCTGGTCGATTTCTTCTTTTTTGAGGCCTGCATCTTTCAGCGATTTTTCACACGGTTTGATTGTTTTCTTGACAAGGTCATCAACCAGCTGCTCAAATTTTGAGCGTGTTATATCAATATTCAGATGCTTCGGCCCCGCATCTGTTGCAGTAATAAACGGCAGGTTCACATTTGTTTTTTGTGAACTTGAAAGCTCAATTTTTGCTTTCTCTGCAGCATCTTTCAGCCGCTGCATCGCCATCGGATCTTTTCGAAGATCTATTCCTTCATCCTTCTTAAACTCATCAGCTAAGAAGTTTATAAGACGCTGGTCAAAGTCATCACCACCAAGGTGAGTATCACCGCTGGTCGATTTTACTTCGAATACTCCGTCACCCAGCTCCAGGATAGATACATCGAACGTACCGCCACCAAGGTCATAAACCACGATGGTTTGGTCTGTATCTTTTTTATCAAGGCCGTATGCCAGTGATGCCGCTGTAGGCTCGTTGATAATTCTCTTAATTTCGAGTCCGGCAATTTTTCCGGCCTCCTGGGTTGCTTTACGCTGTGCATCATTAAAGTATGCGGGTACGGTCACAACAGCATCCGTAACTTTTTCGCCCAAATATTCTTCGGCAGTTTGTTTCATTTTTTGAAGTACCATTGCCGAAATTTCCTGTGGTGCGTACTTACGATCGTCAATTTCAACACGCGCAGTGCCGTCGTCTCCTTTCACAACTTTGTATGATGCCTGGCTGCTTTCTTCTGCAACCTCAGCAAACATCCGGCCCATAAACCTCTTAATAGAGGATACGGTTTTGTCAGGATTAGTAATTGCCTGACGTTTAGCCGGCGCGCCCACAAGTCGCTCGCCATCTTTAGAAAATGCGACAACGGATGGAGTTGTCCGCCCTCCTTCTGAATTTTGTATAACTACCGGTTCACCGCCTTCCATAACGGCAACGCAGGAGTTTGTTGTTCCTAAATCAATTCCTATAATCTTACCCATAATATGTCTGTTCCTTTTTTATTTATAAATGTTCTTTAGTTGATGGGGATTGATCCGGAAGGACCATCGCCATCTTCTTTTTTTGAAATTTCTATTTTCAGAACTCCGTCTTTAAATGATGCTTCAACAGAGCTTTCATCTGCATACTCCGGAATGGCAAATGATCGTATAAACGCTCCTTGTTTTCGCTCTTCTCTTTCAAGGGATTCGCCATCTTCCAGGTAGAGCTCTCTTTCACCTTCAATGGTCAATACCCGGTTTTTTAAAGTCAGTGAAACCTGTTCTTTCTTCATCCCGGGCAGATCAACAAAGATCTTCCACACATCTTTACCTTCTACCACATCGCATGCTGGGGTAAAGTCTCGTACCGGCTGATCAACCGGAATAAGTTTTTCCACGAAATTCTGAATCTCTTTACCGAGATCTGATAATTGTTTTTCGATATTTGTTGTTTTAAAAGAGCTCATAATAAAATTACTTTTGTTCTGTGATACTATGAGCAACCACAGTGCCAATTATGATCTGCCTCTGTGTTCACTGACTTATTGGCATAGATTTTTCCTGATCAAACAGTCGTTGACAGTTTGGCGGTGAAATCCCGTTAAAATTGGAGTAAGCTTGATTTAAGACGTCAAATTGCTGAGATGCTGCCAAAAATCAGGATAAGAAATGGCTGTGCAATCGGCATCTTTAACAATTGATGCCTCTTTTGATTTTGTGGCCAGCACAGCGGCAGCCATGGCCATCCGGTGGTCGTGATGTGATTCAAATTCAGCCGCTTTTGGAATAAAATCTGAGCTCCCGTGTATTGTAATTCCATCAGTGTGAAGTTCCGTTTCAGCTCCTGCACTTTGCAGTATTTGATGCATTGCAGATAAACGATCTGTCTCTTTATGCCGCAGTTCTTCAGCGCCGGTTATTTTTGATACTCCGTCAGCAAAACACATAGCCACCATCAATATGGGCAGCTCGTCAATACAGTTTGGAATTAATGCAGGCTCCAGTTCGATCGCTTTTAATAAATTTCCCTTTATTTTGAAGTCTGCTACCGGTTCTTTGCCTTCTTCCCTCGGGTTTGAAATTTCAGGATTTCCTCCCATTTTCTCCAAAGCAGCTAACAGTGCAGTACGGCTTGGATTAATCCCTACATTTTTTAATGAGATTTCTGATCCGGAGTGGATAAGAGCGGCAACAATCCAGAATGCGGCGGCTGAAAAATCACCCGGCACCCGGCATGTTTGAACCGGTACGTTAACTTTATTACTGCTTCGGATCAGTTTTCCGGTTCCAAATGCTTCACTTTCCAGCCCGATTAATCGCTCGGTATGATCGCGGCTTGGAACTGTTTCAACTATCTCGGTCGGCATATCACCATAAAGGCCGGCAAGAAGTACAGATGATTTAAGCTGGGCACTGGCGATGGGAAGGGTGTATCGCATCCCTTTTACACCGTTGTTTGGTTTGATATCAATGGGAGCAAACTCGCCATTCCTGGTAGTTATTTGGCAGCCCATTGCCTGAAGCGGATCCACGATCCGTTTCATTGTCCGCGATGATAGTGAATGGTCACCGATTAGAGTACATTCTATTCCCGCCCCGGCAAGTATGCCGCTCATAAGCCTCATAGTAGTGCCGGAATTACCACAATCAAGAGAAGACACAGGCTTACTTAATCCATTTTTACCTTTGCCCGATATAGTAACTTTGCTGTCCTTCTTACTTACACTGATACCCAATTGCTCCAAACAGGACAATGTGCTTTCAGGGTCAGCTGCATCGGAGTAATTTTCAATTACAGATTCTCCTTCAGCAAGTGCTGCAAACATGGCTACGCGGTGGGAAATGGATTTATCCGCCGGCAATTGAACTTCTCCCTTTAAAGTACCCGCCGGATTTACTTCTGCATCCATATTAATCACGATCCAGCAGTCTTTGAGCTTTTTCAGCACCTTCGGTTCCTGGATAGTTCTCTACAATAGAATTGAGCAGAGACAGGGCGTCACCTCT
>SLAU01000283.1 GCA_007126675.1 Balneolaceae bacterium | reverse complement strand
TGATCGTCATCCTGAAGAATACGGTGCTTTTCCGTATGATGAAGGATCCCGGAGAATTGGCTATATAATTAAACCAAACAATCCGCCTTATGGGGATAAACGATAGTAGCCCCAGGTTTTAGTGATTGAAACGAACGCAACCCGGGGTAAAGCTTTTCCGTATGACAAAGGATCCCCCGAGGATTAACTAAACACCACACGCCCCAAATCACTCAACAGCTTTAATCGATTCCACAAGCACATCTACAACGGTATCAATTTCTTCTTTAGAAATATTGAGAGGAGGAACAAGCCGGATAACCACATCAGATGCACAGTTTGACAGCACACCGCGTTTCAGCATATGCTCAACCACTTTTGCACCCGGGAAATTTAACTCTACACCGATCATTAAACCCATTCCGCGGACTTCTTTGATGGAATCCCAGTTCACGGAGAGATCCTGTAATCTCTTCTTCAGATAATCACCGCGAACTCTGGCCATATCGCATATATTTTCATCATCCATCACATTCAGAGTCTCCAGTGCAGTTGCACAGGCCAGCGGGTTTCCACCGTAAGTGGTGCCGTGATTGCCATACGTAAATGCACTCGCAAATTTCTCACGAGCAACTACCGCCCCAACCGGGAAACCGGAGCCAAGACCTTTGGCCAGGGGCAATATGTCGGGTTGTATGCCATAATGCTGATATGCAAACATTTTACCGGTTCGTGCAATACCACATTGTACTTCATCAAGTATAAGTGGAATATCGAATTTATCGCACAAATCCCTGGCCGTATTCAGGTACTGTTTTGATACCGGCACAATACCTCCTTCGCCCTGTACCGTCTCAAGGATAATTCCAATCGTTTGTTCATTAACACTGTTTTTCAGAGCTTTAACATCATTAAAAGGAACCCTCTCAAATCCGGAAGGCATCGGGGCGAAGCCGGATTGATATTTATCTTTGCCCATAACAATGGTTCCCAAAGTTCGTCCATGAAAAGAATTATCCATCGATATGATGGTACCTGTTTTTCCTTTCAGATGTGAATATTTCCTTGCCAGTTTAATGGAGGCTTCAACAGCTTCGGCTCCGCTGTTACAGAAAAGTGCACGGTCTAAGCCGGATAACTTAACCAGTTTTTCGGCCAGATCACTCTGAGGTTCGTTATAGTAAAAGTTTGAAACATGCATCAGTTTGCCGGCCTGTTTCTGAATGGCTTTTACTATTCGCGGATGACAATGACCAAGGCTGTTAACAGCAATACCCGCCAGCGCATCGATATACTCATTTCTTTCATCATCCCAAACTTTAGATCCTTGACCCTTTACAATGGTAACCGGGTATCGCCTGTAAAGATCGAAGTGATACTTCTGAGCTTTTTTTAAAGCAGGTTGTTTGCCAAAAATCTTTTTGGCCGTTTTCAGAATTTTTCCTGGAATATTTTTCGGCATTACAGTGAAGTAAATTTGTAGTTGATCTGTAAATTAAACAAAAGTTTGCCCTTATTATATGCAAACCTTTGCTTAAACAATCAACAACTTCATGCCGTTTATAATCAAATAAAATTCAGAGTCGGAGAATAGAGTATTGTTTATCCCTGCTTAATCCATTTAAACAGATCTTTATATCCGGCTGAACTGCCATAGCTTAGAATACCGACTTTGTAGATTTTTGCACTCAGCCACATCGTACCGGCAAAAGTTATGATCATCAAAAAGATCGAGAGCCCTATTTCCCAGAAGGGTACTTCGGTCATAGCAATCCGTGATATCATCACAATGGGTGCGAAAAACGGTACCAGTGAGCCTATTACAGACAGCATGCTGTCTGGTGTGTTCATGGCATGAAGCAGAATACCGTAAGCAATGAATATTGGAACCATCACAGGAAGAATAAGCTGCTGGGTGTCGGTTTCTGAATCAGCGGCCGAACCTATAGCTGCAAACAGGGAACTGTATAGCAGGTAACCGAGAATAAAGAAGATCACAAAGTAAACTATTACAGAAGTTTCGATAGATGGGATGCTGAATATAAAAGGAAGTTCTTCCTCTGCGGCTTCCATCGCTGCCATCTGTTCTGCGGTACTTTCACCACTCATAAACAATGTAGCAATTGGGGCGGCAGCCATAGCAATCAATGAGAGTGTTAAAAGCCAGATACCTATTTGTGTGATTGCAAGTGCGCCAACTCCCATCATTTTGCCTGTAAGTAATTCAATTGGTTTTACGGACGAAGTAATTACCTCAATAATCCGGTTGGTTTTTTCTTCGATAACACCACGCATAATGTAGCCGCCATATCCAAAAATGGCACCGAAAATAATAATTCCCATCGCAACACCAAGAATGGAGAGGAATGCGGAATCGTCTTCTGTTTCTTTACCATCTTCGGTAAGTCTGCGCGATTCAACTCCAATCCGGGTTTCAAATATTTGTTGAACCTCTTCGGTTACTTCCGCACGTTTTAGCTGTTCCTGCCGGAATACTTCACGCATATCAGTTCGGATAGAAGAGAGCAGGGCAAGACCTCCGCCTCCAGAGTAAATAAGTTCAAGCGGTCTGTTTTCGGTCAGGTTTTCTTCAGTAATCACTACATAGCCTGTAAGCTCGCCTGTTTGTACGAGCGTTCGCAGAGAGTCAACTTCCAGTTCGGTCATGTCCAGGTACCGCTGCGGGCTGGTTTCCTGTAGTGATGCCACAATTTGAGATGTCTCATCTTTGACACCGATCTCATAGGTAACTTCACTGTCCCACAGAAAAATCGCTATAAAAACTCCGTACAATAGTATTATGCCAAGTGGCACCAGGAATGTAGCGGCAAGAAAACCTTTGCTTTTAACACGAGTAATATACTCTCGTTTTAAAACCAGGTATATTTGTCTCCAGCTCATCATTATGCAGCCTCCTCGGTTTTAATGTTATCTTCACCAACGGTAGAGATGAATATTTCATTTAATGAGGGTTCAACCAGCTCAAATTTATGGATTTTCGCATGCTCGATAGCGGTTTTCAAAATAGCCTGGGGGTCCTGGTCATTCAGTAATCGTATTTCAGCAAAATTAGTTGAACGATTGTTGATGCGAACATCATCAAGATCATCGATAAAACTGCCGTCGCCATCATACTCAAGAAGAATTGTGTTTTTACCAAAGTCCTTTTTGATTTTGCGGAGGTTTCCGGTCAATACAACTTTGCCGTTATTGAACAGGCAGATATCATCACACATTTGCTCCACCTGTTCCATCCGGTGAGTGGAAAAGAGTATGGTTTTGCCTTTATCTCTCAGTTCAATAATAATTTCTTTCAGTAATTCGCTGTTAATTGGATCGAGCCCGCTAAAAGGTTCATCAAAAATGTAGATGTCAGGATCATGAACAATGGTTGCGATAAACTGAATTTTTTGGCTCATCCCTTTACTTAGTTCGCCAACAGACTTTAGGTGCCAGTCAGCTGCTTTAAACCGGTTCAGCCAATACCGGATATTAGTTTCAGCATCTTTAGCATTTAATCCTTTTAGCTGTGCGAGGTACATCAGTTGTTCACCCACTTTCATTTTTTTATACAAACCACGCTCTTCCGGCATGTATCCTATCAGCTTCTGAGTTTTCGGGCTTACAGGCTGGTCATTTATTAGTATTGTACCTTCATCGATCGTGATGATATAATTTATCATCCGGATCGTTGTGGTTTTTCCTGCACCGTTGGGCCCTAAAAGCCCGAATATGCGGCCTTTTTCCACTTTAAAAGATACATTTTGTACAGCTTTTGTCTGTCCAAATGTTTTACTCAGATTTTGTACTTCAATCGTTGTTTTTTTATTCATTGTTAATAAATGTGCAAAACGTTTTAGAAGAAACGATAATAGGGTTATTTTGATGAAAGAAAAAATTGGCAGCGGGTGCTACATAATGGCGAATATTTTACGTACAATTTGCTGCAATATGAAATTAAAAAAGCAATAATTACTACGCGTAGGTAGGCAGATAGTTTCAAAATATATTTATGAAAAACATTATACATATTTCGGCTGAATGTTATCCTGCAGCGAAAGCCGGTGGATTGGCAGATGTTGTAGGTGCACTTCCAAAATATCTGAATAACTCAGGAATGAATGCATCTGTAATTATGCCATTTTACAGAACCGATTGGCTGAATAACTCTGAAAAAGAATTTATATATGAGGGCAGCGCACCGGGGAACGGTGAATATTTTAAATTTACTGTTCACAGAGTGAAAAAACCGGATATAGGTGCAGATCTCTATTTAGTTGATATCCCCGGAAGAACCGACAGACCGGGCGTTTATCTTGATCCATGGACAGGGCATCCGTATTGGGACGAAATGGAGCGCTTCTTCTCATTTCAAATTGCCGCATTGGAATGGATCAGCACACACAAGAAATTACCTGATCTGATCCATTGCCATGATCATCACACAGCTCTTGTTCCATTTATGATGAAGCGTTGTTTCAGGTTCGAAGCATTTCAGGAAATTCCGAGTGTTCTAACCATACACAATGGCGAATACCAGGGAAAATACAGTATGGAAAACTATGGCTTTTTGCCGGCTTTTAATCTTGAGCACTTAGGTTTACTGGATTGGGACGGAGCGCTTAACAGCCTTGCTGCAGGCATTAAAGAGGCATGGAGAGTCACAACTGTGTCAGAAGGGTACATGGATGAGTTGCTGGAAAACTGCCACGGGCTTGAATTATTGCTGCGGCACGAGAAAGATAAGACTCTTGGAATTGTGAACGGTATAGATTCAGATATATGGAATCCGGCAACTGATACATATTTAGATCATAATTACTCTAAGAAGACGGTCACATCCGGTAAAAAGAAAAACAAAAAAGAAATTTGCGAATTATTTGATCTGAATTCTGAAAGACCTCTTATTTCGTTTATCGGACGGCTCGCAGGTGAAAAAGGTGCTGACCTGATTCCCGACCTCGTGAATAGATGTTATGAGAATATACCGGATATGTCGTTTGCTGTTCTGGGAACCGGAGATCCGGCAATTCAATTATACTTTACAGAGCTTAATAAAAAACTGCCCGGTTATTTTCATGCAAAACTCGAGTATAATGAAGCACTTGCTCATAAAATTTATGCCGGCAGTGATTTTATTTTTATGCCCTCGCGTGTTGAGCCATGCGGGCTAAATCAGCTTTATGCAATGCGTTACGGAACCGTACCTGTTGTGCGAAAAACAGGCGGACTTGCCGATACAGTTAAAGATATTTCAGAGAAAAACGGATATGGATTTACTTTCGATGAGTTTTCGGTTGAAGATGCAGCCGAAGTTATTGAAAGGTCAGTTGCTTTCTATCAGAAAAAAGAGTTGTTTAAGAAAAACAGAGGTATATTGATGGAACTGGATTTTTCATGGGAAAAATCAGCCAAAAAATATGAAGAGCTTTATTCATCTTTAGAACCAAAAAAACCGGTCAAATGAGTCAATCAACAATTGCAGTAATTTTAGGCGGAGGAAGAGGTACACGATTACATCCATTAACCAAACAAAGAAGTAAACCGGCTGTTCCGATTGCCGGTAAATACAGGCTTGTTGATATTCCGATTTCGAATTGTCTGAATTCAGGTATCCGGAAAATCTTCGTGCTTACTCAGTTTAATTCAGCTTCATTAAACAGGCATATCAAGAATACGTATAACTTCGATGTATTCAGTCATGGATTTGTGGATATTCTTGCAGCTGAACAGACACCTAAAAGCACGAACTGGTTTCAGGGAACTGCTGATGCAGTGCGTCAGTCTATTCATCATTTGGCAAATTATGAATATGAGCATGTATTAATATTATCAGGTGACCAGCTCTACCAGATGGATTACAGAGAGATTATGGAGAGCCACAAGAAGAAAAAAGCAAATATTACGGTAGCTACTATACCGGTAGGGCCTGAAGATGCAACCGAATTTGGTATTATGAAAACCAAAAAGAACGGAATGATCGACAGTTTTGTGGAAAAACCGTCGGGTGATGAGTTATCTAAATGGAAGTCGGATGTAAGTGATGAACTAAAAGGACAGGGCAGGGAATACCTCGCATCTATGGGGATTTATGTGTTCAACAAAGAAGACCTGATTCGATTATTCGCAGAAAACCCGGATGCGATTGACTTTGGAAAAGAGATTATTCCCAAAGCAATTCAGGAAGGAGTAAAAGTATCCAGTTTTTCGTTTGATGGGTACTGGACTGATATCGGAACCATTAAATCATTTTTTGAAGCTAATCTTGAGCTGACAGATACAGTTCCAAAATTTAATTTGTACGACAATGAAAGGCAGGTTTATACAAGAGCCCGTTTATTACCTGCATCAAAACTTGCGGGCACTACATTTGAACGTGCTATTATTTCTGAAGGATGCTTGATTGAAGCAAGCAGAATTGAAAAATCTGTGGTGGGTATCCGTTCAAGAATTGGCAAGGGAACTACCATTGAAAACAGTATCGTAATGGGTAACGATTATTTTACTACTCAAAAAGATTTTGATGAACAGAGTTCTGACAAACCATTAATGGGGATTGGTCAGCGCTGCTTCTTAAGCAATACAATTGTAGATAAAAACGTACGCATTGGCAATGATGTAAAAATACAAGGAGGCAGCCACCTTGAGGATGGAAAGTATGAAAATTACTACGTGGTAGACGGTATAGTAATTATTCCAAAAGGAGAAGTACTGCCGGATGGATACACTATTTGAAATGTATTCAAATTATTTGAATCAGACCCTTCAAATAATTCTAATATAAATTTAATAATTCATTCTTATACATGATTTTAAGATTATTATCTACAATACTTATAATCTCATTGTTAACAGCATGTGCTGCAGAAGAAACTTCGGATCTGGAGTTTGAACATGCACCGCCTGAACCGGGAGAAGGTATCGCTTTAGCTGCTGAACAGCTCGCATTTTGGAACAGAATACAACAACACTGTGGCAATGCATACGAAGGAAAGGTTGCGGATGCTACTCCGTTTTATGCCGGAACCCTGGAAGCCGAAACTATCAAAATTCATTTCCGCGATTGTACTGACCGGCTGACTCATATCTCCCTACACATAGATGATGATCACTCACGCAATTTACTGCTGACTAAAACGGCAACCACACTTCGATTAAAACATGATCACAGGTATGAAGATGGCTCCGAAGAGGAGATCACACAATACGGTGGTGATGCCCCAAGTCCCGGACTTGAAACCCGTCAGATCTTTGAAGCGGATGATCACACCGAAGAAATACTGCCCGAAAGGTTTGATAATTTTTGGTTCCTTGATTTTATGGACGACTCTACTTTTGCCTACGGAGTTCACTGGCCCAAACACGGGAACTCCATCCGGATTGAATTCGATATAACCAATACCGTTGATGCTCCTCCGGCACCATGGGGTTATGAAGATTGAGAGAATGGGTTCAATAAAACTATTCAAATAAAACACGAATAACGATTAAGTGGACATTTGATGGATCCTTCGTCATTCGCCGCAAAAGAACGGCTCATTCCGCAGGATGACATGGTGCCGGGGAAAAAGTGGGGCGGCGCGGATCTTTGCTATGCAAAACACGAAATTGTATGCGCCGCCCTTCTGGTAATAGAGCTAACACGTCATTCTGAAGCTTATGGTGCTTTTCCGTAAGGTGAAGAATCCAGGAGATGATTGCTAAATTGCCTTCTAAAAATCCGCTAAAGCGGATAAAATAGAATAGTCCCGGGTTTTAGTGAGGGAAGCAATTGTTATATAATGGCTTGAACTAAAAGAGCGAACGGAACCCGGGGTAAGGCGAAGCCCAATTTAAAATCACCGAGGCAATTAGTTTAAAATAAAATGAGATTACAACCGAGTTGGAATTCTCGTATTGGTTAGTGGCAGTTGGCGGTTTTGGTAAGCAGATGCAGCGACGATTGCTGGCTGAGATTTTTTATGAATAGGTAACCCAAAACAAAACCCGAGGTTTTGTTAATTGCTATTCAGAATTGCATATCCTTGCATGGAATTACATTGTATTGCCATGCAATACAGATCGCCTGTCAACTGCAACCGCCACTGCCAAACTATCTAAAGAATACTCTTCAGAGTCTCACCGATTTCGGCCGGGCTTTCTGCTACGGTTACTCCGGCAGCTTTAAGTGCTTTCTTTTTATCGTCGGCAGATCCTTCACCGCCTGAGATAATAGCACCGGCGTGTCCCATTCTTCTTCCGGGAGGAGCTGTACTACCAGCAATAAATGCTACAACTGGCTTATCAACATTTTTCTCAATATATGCAGCAGCTTCTTCCTCTGCTGTACCGCCAATTTCTCCAATTAGCACAATCGCATCCGTTCCTGGATCTTCGTTAAATAACTTTACAGCTTCGGTATGATTGGTTCCGATTACCGGGTCACCGCCAATACCGATTGCGGTGCTCTGTCCAAGTCCTGCTTTGGTCAGCTGATCTACAGCTTCGTAGGTAAGAGTTCCTGAACGGGAAATCAGTCCAACATTTCCGGGTGTAAAAATCATTGCAGGCATAATACCAACCTTTGCTTCACCGGGAGTGATAACACCCGGACAGTTCGGCCCGATAAGCGTAGCTCCATGGCTGCGGCATACCTGTTTAGCTTTTACCATATCCTGAACAGGAATACCTTCTGTAATACAGATAATAACTTCAATGCCTGCCATCGCTGATTCCATAATTGCATCGGCTGCAAATGGCGGGGGTACAAAAATAACTGATGTGTTTGCTCCTTCTTCATTAACGGCATCTGCTACAGTGTTAAAAACCGGTCGCTCAAGATGTTTTTGACCTCCTTTACCCGGTGTAACACCACCTACAACAGTTGTTCCGTATTCAATCATCTGTCCCGCATGAAAAGTACCTTCGCTACCGGTAAAACCCTGTACTACCAGGCGGGTATCCTTGCCAACTAAAACGCTCATAAATGCTTTATTTTAATTTTTGATTAGTCTGAATTAATTGGCTTGAATATACCATCATTGGCAAGATTTGCCAAGCCGTAAAAAACTCTCTTTCTCAATAAACCGAAATAGTTTTCATAAAAAAACCCGCCCGGAAAATCCGGGCGGGTTAAGCTCAAGGTTGTTAAAAATTCTCAGCAATCTTTACTGTGCATTGGGATCGTAGCCCTCTGCTTTACTCATTTCCATAGCTGTGAGAGTTAGCAGAACACCATAAACTACTTTAGAACCAACGTCAGCAATAGTGTAGGTGATGTGTCGGCCTAAAACGCCAATCTCATTGAACAATGCTCCTTCAATTCCGCCAAGAACAGGCATCAGATATGCACCGGGATAAAGCATCCAGGTTACAAGGAACAGAGTCCAGATATTACCAAGATATTTCTGAGCCTGTGCAGGTGCATTTTCCTTTCCTTCGGTAATTACCTGTCTCATAAGAATGAGAATATGAATAAAGAATACAGTAGAAATAGCACCCCATGCCAGGTAAGCAGTTAAGTTAGTCACTTCATAAAACTGACCAATGTAACCGGTAACAATCATCAAAGTACCTGAGAACCAAAACTTATTTCTTATCGAACTGAAATCACTCTTCGTAAGTGTAACAACAAATAAGATTTGGAAAAGCAACATAGGAACATCGATTAACCAGTTTAAATAACGATATCCGTTATTAAACAGATCTGTTCCGTCACCTAATACATAGCGGGCTGTTTCTGTATCATAAGTCATTGCACCGGTCCAGTTAGTCTGCTGGATATATAAAAGCAGAAAAGCAGAAACCATAACAACACCTGATAATACAGAAGACATTCTATATTTGGGTGCAACTTGCTTTATGGTAAGGACGAAGTAAAGAAGTCCAGCAAGCATACATGCATAGCCAAGAGTCAGAACGTGGGCTGACATTTGGTATGCCATTTCTGTAAAACCTTCAGCAGCGCCAACGTAGTTTTCAAAAGTTGCGTTGCCAAGAATTTCTATTAATGTTTCCATAGTATTTATTTTAGTTAGGGGTTATGACAGATAAAACTGACCGACTAACACAACGTTAAATCGCTGCGTTCATTTATTTCAAAAAAATTTGAAATGAGTAATCCTTTGTCCATGTTGAGGATGAGAGCCGATCGTTAGTTTCAGAGATAACTACGATAAGTTGTGATATCGTTCCTTAAACCTGATAAAAAAAGAGTACTTATTTTAGTATCATTAACCAGTTACAGAAATTCTGCAGATATACCTCAATACCTGATGATACCCGACGATAAAAAAGAAGAAATTCGTGATTCAGCTGATATAGTTGAGGTAGTGGGCGACTATGTGAATCTGAAAAAATCGGGCAGCGGTTTTGTAGGCCTTTGTCCGTTTCATGATGAAAAAACTCCCTCTTTTAATGTAAATCCTTCATTGGGTATCTATAAATGTTTTGGCTGCGGACAAAGCGGCGATGTTTTCAGTTTTGTAATGGAAATGGAAGGAGTGAGTTTTCCTGAAGCGTTACGAACTTTAGGTGAAAGATATGGTGTGGATTTACCAGAACCTGAACTAAGCGAAGAACAGCAGGATCAAACCAAATTAAAAGAGGGAATTTATCATGCCTTAAAGTTTGCCGGTCTCTATTTTTACAGGCAGCTTAAAGAATCTGGCGAGGCTGAAAAAGCCAGGAAATATCTGAAGGGCAGAGGGTACGATCAGAAAATAATCCGCATGTTTGGCCTTGGATATGCTCCCGGTGAAGGATCTTCACTGCTGAAAGCAGCTCAAGATGAGGGAATCAATGATGAATATCTTTTGCATGCAGATCTTGTAAAACCCAGCAACCGATCTTCGGGCTATTATGATACATTCAGAGACAGGCTCATTTTCCCAATTTTTAATCCATCGGGGAAAGTGATAGCGTTTGCTGGAAGAATTCTGAATAATGATAAAAAAACCGCCAAATATGTAAACTCTGCTCAAACACCTGTCTACAACAAGAGTGAAGTGGTGTATGGAGTCAATTTTTCTAAAAATGAAATCAGAAGAGAAGAGGAGGTTATACTGGTTGAAGGATATACCGATGTAATCACTATGCATCAGCATGAAATTAAGAATGTTGTTTCATCAAGCGGTACATCATTAACAGCCAGGCAGATTAACCTGCTGCAGCGTTATTGCAACCGGATTGTGATGATTTATGATGCAGATCCAGCCGGACAAACAGCCATGGAAAGAGGTATGGGTATTGCTTTAAGCGAAGGCATGGATGTGAAACTGCTGGAACTGCCTGACAACGAAGACCCCGATTCTTTTGTGAAACAATTTGGAAAGGAATCTTTTCTTGAGCTGAAAAATAAAAATGCAGACGACTTTGTAACCTTTCTGATTCAAAAAGCCGAGAATAAGGGAAGTATGGAAAACCCCGGTGAAAGGGTGGAGGCGATAAATAAAATCCTTGAATATATCGCGATGATGCCTGATGAAATTCAGCGTCAGGTTTACGTGCAGCATCTGCATCAGAAAACACAGCAATACCGAAAAGGAACTGACAGAGAACTTTTCAATCAGCTTGAAAAATTTGTAGCCGAAAAAAACCGTCAGCAAAAACGAGCAGCCCGCAGGGAATCAAATTTTCAAAATCGTCCGATCCCACCCGCTATCGGGGATAAGACTGAACCTGCAGAAAATAAATCGCAGCCCGTTTCAAAAAAACGGCCGGGTTATGAGATGGATTTAATACGCCTTCTGCTGCTTTATGGGGAAAAGATGCAAAAATTTGTTGGCCATAATATCAGTGAAGATCATTTTGAGGACGACCAGTTAAAACAGTTCTACTCCGATATCATGAAGCGTTTTGTAGAAGAGAAGGAGATTTCAGTAGAACACTATTCGGGAAGGGAAGCTCCATACCCTTCAATTGTTGGAGATATTATGTTCGAGCGCTATTCGGTTAGTAAAAGGCATGGCGAGAAAACCGGTCAGGAGTTCAAAAAAGATCGCAACCCCTTTAAGAATGCGAAATCATCGATGAAACTGCTGCGGCTCAATTTCTATAATCGCAAGCGGGCGTTGCTGTCCGATCAGCTGAAAAAGTCGGACGAAGAAGGGCGAAAAAACCTGGTAAAAATAATGAACCGGGTTCAGAAAGAGATAACGATGATTCAGAAAATGTCTGCCGATGAGCTGTTTGATGATCCGGAATTTTTAAAATCGGATGACAGTGGCACGGTAAGAGGATTTGAATACAAGATGAAAAAGAAAGGTTAAATTTAAACCACAGAAGCACAGATGAATAAAGACCTGAAGATCGCTCTCAAAGCTGCCCGCAAAGGGGTTGAAGTGATCAAAGAGTTCAGAACAAAAAAACTAAATACACGGGAGAAAGGGACTCATGATTTGATTACAGATGCGGACCTTGCGGCTGAAGAGGCTATTTTGAATGTAGTCGCATCAGAAAATCCGGATGATGAGATTTTAGCTGAAGAAACTGAGAATGATGAAATATTGACAAATAAAAGAACCTGGATTGTTGATCCGATTGACGGAACTACCAACTTTGCTCACGACTTCCCTGTGTACTGTGTCTCGGTTGCAATGTGGGAAAACAAAAAGCCAAAAATTGCGGTGGTGATTGAGGTAAACAGAAATGAAGAGTTTACAGCAATAGCCGGAAAAGGAGCGTGGCTGAATGGTGAGAGTATTATGGTATCCGATACAAAAGATCCGTTTGACGGATTTGTCGGAACCGGATTTCCGTATAACGACCTCTCGTTGGTTGATTCCTATTTAAAACTTTTTCGCCACCTGATGGAAGAACTTCAGGGGCTACGCCGCCCCGGTGCAGCCACTTTTGATTTGTGCTGTGTAGCCTGCGGGCGGTTTGACGGATTTTTTGAATATTCACTGCATGCCTGGGATGTGGCCGCAGCTGCACTCATTATAAAAGAAGCGGGCGGTGTAGTTACAGACTGGAACGGGGAAGATGGGTGGCTGTTTGGCCAGCGGATTATTGCCGGTAACAGTCACATTCACGAGTATCTGTTAAAGCAGATACAAGCTTTCATTCCCGAAGAACAGCGGAAGAATATAAATTAATTGGTCTTCAAGATTTAAACATAGGCAAAATTTGTCTCCTTTTGATGGCCCTTTAAATAGTAGAATTAATTTCTAAGAGTGTTAAATATTTAAGCAATCAATTTTTTTAAGAGCTCCCCTCCATGTTACACCGTTTTTTGGTGTCACAGGGAGGGGCTGGGGGTGGGTCGGAAAAGTGAAGGCACATAATTAACTTTTGAACACGTAGTGAAACTCTGCGAGAAACCGTAACTGTGAAAGTTGAATTAGTAATTAAGTAACAAATCCAGCTTCTCTTTTAAACGATTACCGGCCATGTAGCCCTCCTCAAGTTTTTTATTGAAAGGGATAGGCGTATGGATGGATGAACAGCGAATGACCGGCGCATCGAGGTGTTCGAAACAATTTTCCGCAATACCGGATGCAATTTCACTCATCGGGCCCAAAATTTCAGATGGCTCCTGAAGCAGAAGTGCCTTGCCGGTTTTTTGAACCGAAGTAAAAACAGTATCCCAGTCGATAGGAGCCAGAGAGCGCAAATCAATAATTTCAATTTCAACATTATGCTTTGTTGAATATTCTGAAGCGATTTCTTCAGCCCAAATAACTCCGTAACCATATGTGATGATTGTTGCAGAGGAACCTTCACGCACAACCCGGGCTTTCTCAAGATCTGTAAACCTGCATTTGTCGGACGTGACCTGACGGATACTTCGGTACAGTTTTTTATGCTCAAAAAATAAAACAGGGTTGGGATCAAAAAAGGAGGTATAGAGCATATTCTGTGCATCTTCCACACTTGAGGGCACTAATACCCTGATTCCCGGAAGATTCATGAACCAGCCTTCGTTGGATTGTGAGTGAAAGGGTCCGGCCCCGACACCACCACCATGAGGAGCGCGTATTGTGATATTCAGATCGGGCATCCAGCGGTATCGGCCTTTCGAGAGATTATTGACGATTTGATTGTAACCGCATGAAATGAAGTCAGCAAATTGCATCTCAACTACGGGTTTAAAGCCTTCCATTGCCAAGCCGATTGCAGCTCCTATTGCACCCGACTCAATGATAGGCGTATTGCGGATCCGATCTTTTCCGAATTGCTCTACAAATCCTTCCGACACCTTAAAAACGCCGCCATACTCTGCAACATCCTGTCCCATCAAAACCAGAGAATCATCTTCTTCGAAAGCTTGTTTATGGGCTAGATGGATTACATCCACAAAACGTTTTTCCGAAGCTTTTCCATTAACTTTTGATTTTGCAGGTTTCGGGGAAGGTTTTAAACCGGCACGTGTTAATTCTGTTTCCTGATCAAATTCCGGTTCCTCTGCTTTCAACGCTTTTTTCAGATCTGGCTCAAAAGTTTTTCTGATTTCAGCTTTGGTTTTCTCAAAAAAATCAGGATCCGACACAATTTTTTCTTCCAAAAGCCACTGCTCATATCTGTAGATCGGATCTTTGGGTTCCCATTTTTCAAACTGTTTATCATCTACATAAAAAGTGCCCGAAGCTTCTTCATGGCCGCGCATTCTGAAAGTTTTGGCTTCTATTAAAACCGGCTTGCCATCAAGGGCAAGCTTTCGCGCTTTCTTTACTGCATCTGAAACGGCAAAATAATCGTTGCCGTCAACCACCATACCTTCTAGGCCATAACCGGCTGCCCGGTCGGCCAGGTCATCGATCGTAAACTGTTCGGAAACAGGAGTGGATAATGCATAGCCGTTATTCTCGATGATAAAAATTACCGGCAGCTTCCATACTCCGGCCAGGTTCAACGCTTCGTGAAAATCTCCCTCACTTGTTGCTCCATCACCACAAAAGCTAACTGCTATTTTTTTGTCGTTCCGCAACCGGTAAGCAAGAGCAATTCCATCAGCTAC
>SLAU01000051.1 GCA_007126675.1 Balneolaceae bacterium | reverse complement strand
GTCATGGCCTTTTGCATGTTTGCCAATATCATGTAATCGCCGCAACCGGGGCACCATCGAACGGACTGATCACTTGCAAAATCCTGCCGTGTTAATTCGGATTGTTTATCTATTACGTCTTCCATCAGCTTTAAGTCAACTGGTTAATAATTTCTGCTTTAATTTCGGACGAAAAGAATGCCTGTCCCTGTATTTTGTTGAACTGTTTGTAATTAAACTGCGGATAAATGGATTTTAGGTAATTTATAAATTGCCCGTTATTTATCTCACAAATCAGGATCTGTTCGTATCTGCTTAGCACTTCTTCCGTATTTGCAGGAAGCGGATTGATGTAGTTAAAATGTGCAAATCCTATATTTTTCTCACCCTCTTCCAACAATTCAGTAACAGCAGTATTAATGGCTCCATGTGTACTGCCCCATCCAACTATGAGAAGTTTTCCTTCATGCGCACCAACTGTTTCAAGATCCGGAAGTTTTTTTGCTATCCGTGCGATCTTTTCAGCACGGATTTTTGTCATCTTTTGATGATTGGCCGGCTCATACGTCAGATTACCGGTATCCTCTTTCTTTTCAAGGCCACCGATCCTGTGTTCAAAACCTGCATCACCCGGACTCTTCCAGTATCGGCTTAAAAAATCAGGATCGCGCTGATAAGGCTCCCACTCTTCCGGTTTTCCATAAAATTTTGGAATTTTTATCTCCGGCAATTCAGCCATTTCAGGAATTCGCCAGGGGCTGGTTCCGCTTGCCAGGTAGGTATCTGAAAGAAGAATAACAGGAGTTGAATGCTCCATTGCAATTTTTGATGCTTCATAACTAAACCTGAAACAGTCGTCGGGCGAACTTGCTGCCATTACAACCAGCGGGGCATCTCCGTGCCGGCCAAACAATGCCTGGTAGAGATCACTTTGCTCGGTTTTTGTCGGCAGCCCGGTTGAAGGACCTGCTCTCTGAACATTTACGATCACCAGCGGAATTTCCGAAATCAGTGCAAGTCCCATCGCTTCAGATTTCAGGGATGCGCCGGGCCCGGAGGTAGTAGTAACCGATAAATTACCACTGAATGATGCACCTATGGCTGCGCAAATTGCTGCAATTTCGTCTTCTGCCTGAAAAACAATGGCTCCCATATCTTTTCTTACGGTTAGTTCGTGCAAAATCTCGGATGCAGGAGTAATCGGATAAGAACAAAGAGATAACTTTCGTCCGCTTTTTTCAGATGCAGCAAGAAAACCCCACGCCACAGCTGTATTTCCATCGATATTTCGATATGTGCCTTTTGGCAGCTTCGCCGGCGGAATGACAATAGACGCACTGAAAAGTTCGGTGCTTTCTGAAAAGTTAAAACCCGCTTCGAGGGCAAGCTTATTTGCTTCCGCCACACTCGGTCTATGTCCAAACTTTATGTCAATCAGTGCTTTTACTTTCTGCAGCGGCCGGCTGAAAATGTAAGCAACAATACCAAGCGCAAACATATTCTTTGAACGTGTCATAGCCTGGTTGCTAAGCCCAAGATCTTTCAGAGCCGATTTTGTAAGTGATGTTGCGGGTGCCTTAATCACATGGTATTCATCCAGTGAATCATCCTCCAGCGGATCTGATTCGTACTCCGCTTTTTTAAGATTGCGCCTGTCAAAACTATCCATGTCGGCAATAATAGTGCCGCCCGGTTTCAGCTTATCGAGATTTGCCTTCAGAGCTGCCGGGTTCATGACAACCAGAACATCCACCATGTCGCCCGGTGTGTAGATTTCAGTACCTCCTATCTGTATCTGAAAACTTGATACACCGCCTATACTTCCCTGAGGTGCACGTATTTCTGCCGGAAAATCTGGCATTGTTGTGAGGTCGAGGCCTTCCTGCCCTGATGACTGCGAAAACATGTCTCCGGTGAGCTGCATGCCATCGCCCGAGTCGCCAGAAAAGCGCACTACAACTTTTCTGACCTCTTTATCAGCAATAGAAAAATCAGACATAATATTTTAAAACTGTGTATGGTAGATGGTATTTTTAAATAAGATATCAGCCGTGCAACATTTGCTGACGTGCAAGAAGAGTTTCTTCTGATTCTTCACGCTCGGGATCAGGAATGATACAATCGGGTACCGGGCAAAAAACGATACACTGCTCTTCATCATGAAACCCTTTACACTCGGTGCACTTGTCGGGTACAATAAAGAAGAAATCGTCAGAAAGCGGTTCCTGCATTTCATCGGCATCTATTTCCCTGCCGTCAGTTAGAGTTACCATTCCTGAGACATTTGTACCTTCTGACATTGACCAGCTTGCTCCCGGTTCATAAATCGCTTGGTTTGGACATTCCGGTTCGCACGCTGCGCAATTAATGCAAGTATCAGTTATTAAAACAGCCATAATTGTTATCCGTTTTATTGGTGGTTAATCGTGAAATTGGTAGTTTTTACCACATTTAAGATATTTAGATAATAAACTCTTAATTTGAAGTTAATGAAATTCACCAGATCTGACAATGGTTAGCCCAATATGCGCGATATTTAGATTGAGTATAGATAAAACAGAAATTGTGGATCTTATTTCAAATAACCCAGATAAAGAGTGAATAAAAATTACATTATCGAAAATCCTCTGCTCTGAATCCCTGAAGAATCTTAATGTAATTTGCCCTTTCAAATGCACTGGGATCTGCAACCGAAGCTGAACTCATTGCTCCTTTTAGTTCTTCTACCGAGTTATACTCTTTTTCTTCCATCCACTGTACCATTTCCTTTTCGATATGTTTTAAGACACCGGGGCCGCTGTATAACAGAACAGAAGCCATCATGGCTACATCGGCACCTACCAATAACATTTTGAGTACATCTCTGGCGGTATGGATACCGGTTGTGGCCGCAATACTCCCCTTCAGATGCGGACGAAGCATCGCGATCCAGCGCAGCGGCAATCGTTTTTCGAACGGACTGCTTAATTCAAGGCTGGGATTTACTTCAAGGTTTTCGAGATCTATGTCGGGTTGGTAAAAACGGTTGAACAGTACAAGCCCGTCGGCACCGGCTTCTTCAAATTTCAAAGCCATATTTCCGAAAGAACTAAAATATGGACCAACTTTTACCGACACCGGAATTTTTACGGCCTCTTTCACCGCCTTCACATCACTGATATACATATCTTCAACTTCCTTCGATGTCAGACTGGGATCACCCGCAATGTAGTAGATATTTAATTCTATGGCATCAGCGCCGGCTTCTTCCATCTTTTTGGAGTAGCTTATCCATCCACCTTCCGAAACTCCGTTAATGCTGGCGATGATTGGAATATCTACCGCATTTTTCAGATCAGCAATCTGCTCAAGATATTCTTCAGCATGAAGGTTATGATATTGCTGAGGCTCCGGGAAATAGCTAAGCGCTTCGGCGTAACTTTCCTGAGGGGTGTTCAAAAAGTGATCAAGTGCCTCCATCTCAGCATTTATCTGCTCCTGAAACAGAGAGTACATCACGATTGCTGATGCCCCTGCATCCTCCAGTTTTTTAACATTATCTGTTTCACTCGATAGCGGAGAAGCCGATGGCACTAAAGGGTTTTTTAGCTTAAGGCCAAGGTATGTTGTTTCTAAGTTCATAATGTTCTGATCGATAATAAATGGTAATTGATTACTCCTGAAGTTCTGAAGTGGCATTGCACAAATAATGTGCAATGCCCGCTATCAGCTATTCTTCCGGTTCATAAACCTTTTCAAGCTGTTCATAAACCCGCCAGTTCTCGTTTACTTCTTTCTGAGCCCGGGTCATTAGTTCTTTTGCAGCTTTCGGGTTTGATTTAGCCAGCATCAGGTAACGCATTTCATTGTATGCATACTCTTTGAGCCCGATTTTCGGTGCTTTAGAGTCGAGCTGGAATGGATTTTCATTGTTATCCATCTTTGAAGGATCGAACCTGAATAACGGCCAATATCCCGAGTCCACAGCCAATTTCTGCTGATTAAGTCCATATTTCATGTTATAGCCATGAGCAATACAGTGGCTGTAGGCTATAATTATGGATGGTCCCGGATACCGTTCTGCCTCGATGATCGCTTTCATCGTTTGCATATCACTGGCACCCATAGCAATTCGCGCTACATAAGCCCCGCCGCCCTGGACCGACATTAGCCCCAGGTCTTTCTTGCCAACCTTCTTACCTCCGGCAGCAAATTTTGCAACGGCTCCCAATGGAGTGGCTTTCGAGCATTGACCGCCGGTGTTGGAATAAACCTCGGTATCCATCACCAGGATATTTACATCTCTGCCGCTTGCCAGAACGTGATC
>SLAU01000151.1 GCA_007126675.1 Balneolaceae bacterium | reverse complement strand
CGTATTGTAGAGCATTACACGCTTGACGAAATTACCCGTGATGACCTGGTTAATTTCCATAGTGAAGCGTATACCGGACAAAACCTGAAAATTGGCCTGGTTGGCGATTTTAAAGTTGAAGAGATTAAACCGATACTCGAAGAGGCTTTCTCAGCAATTCCCGCAGGTGAAAAGAATGAACTCGATTTTCCTGAAATTGATTACGATTTTGATTCCTCCATTCACTTTGTGGATAAGCGGGATGTGAATCAGTCTGTAATCCTGATGGGGCACATCGGGGGCCTGCGAGACAATCCTGATTACGCCGCACTCCAGGCAATGAACGAAGTTCTGAGCGGTGGTTTTTCTGGCAGGTTATTCCAGAATGTGCGTTCTGATCAAGGCCTTGCTTACAGTGTTTTTGGCAGTTATGGAAGCAATGCACTTTACAGGGGACAATTTTTTGCAGGCGTATTCACGCAAAGCAGTTCAACGGCTGACGCTATAGAAGCTGTACGGCGCGAAATGCTGAAACTTCAGGATGAACCTGTAAGCCAGGAAGAGCTTGATGATACCCGAAATTCTATTATGAATTCGCTTGTGTTCAGAAATGACAGCCGTAGCCGGGTATTGAACGAAAGAATGAGGAATGAATATTTAGGCCTGCCTGCTGATGCGTTTGATACTTACATCGAAGAGTTACAGACTCTTGCCCCGGCTGACATTCAGCGGGTAGCTCAAGAGTATATGAGGCCTCATGATATGAGAATCCTCGTGGTTGGCCATGGAGGTGAAATCGGCGATCAGCTTGATCGGTTTGGCAACGTGCAGGATGTAGATATCACTATTCGCGAATCGCTTGAAGAAGAAGAGGTTTTAGCCGGTGATGCAGCCGGCGGCATAGAATGGATCAATAATATGTCAGCCGCAGTACTGCCTGGCGGAGATTTTGATAGTGATCTGACATTTGAAGGTGATCAGATGATTCAGACACCACAGGGTGAAATGACTATGGGCTTTGTGCAAACTGTAAACTTCGCAGATGAGAAAGTTGTCGCCGAAATAAACGCTCCTATGGGCCAGATAACGATGATGCTTGAGGACGGACAGGGCAAAATGGTGATGGGCGGTAATGAAATGCCGATGCAGCCAGTACAGCGCGAACAGATCATCGCTGAACTTTATCGTAATCATGTATATCTTGCTTTGAACCGTGACGACCTGGATGTGGAGTTTATGGGTATGGCTGATGTTGACGGAAAGGAATATGCACACGTAAGAGTAAATGATGAAATTACGCTGAACCTGTTCCTGAATCCTGAAACAAACCTTCCGGATATTACCGAATACAGCCAAATGAATCCTCAAACAGGTACCAGGATGACAGTCCGGGTAAAATCGAAAGACTGGACGGAAAGTGATGGCGTGTTTATGCCGTATGAAACTGTAACTTATGCAGATGGTGAGCAATCATCGCGGATTGTAGTTAAATCTCACTCTGTAGAGTAATAATCAAATCAAGACCAAAACAGCCACACTTAGAGCAGTGATAAGTGTGGCTGTTTTTTTATTATTGGTAAATTTGGAGCCTATCACCACTTTTGTATCTTAGACAGATCAATTTTATAACTTCAATTTCCTGATTTGTCTGCGATTATACGATTCTTTCTGACTTTTCTTTTCATAGCTGCCATTCCATTTTCTGTTGCCGCTCAAAGCGCTGATCTATACACCGAAAGTAAATATTACAGGATAAGTGTGCCTGTACAGGATGCTGATGTTTTAAAAACAATGCATCAAATCGGTTTTGCTATCGATCATGTGGTGATAAAAGATGAAATACTGTACACAGAAATGAATGGATATGAGTTGAACATTTTACACGATGAGGGAATCCATTTTGATGTGCATGAAGAGGATATGGAAAAGTGGTATCGTGAAAAGCTTGCTGCTGATCCTGTTTTTCAAAGTATGCAGATTTCTGATCCCGATGTGCCTGAAAATTTCAAGCTTGGATCGATGGGAGGCCATCTGACACTGGATGAAGTTATAGAGGAACTTGATCTCATGCATGAATATTATCCGGATTTAATTACTGAAAAGTTTAGCATCGGCCAGTCAATAGAAGGAAGAGATATTTGGACGGTGTGGATTGGTACTGATCTGGAGGAAACAAAACCACAGGCTTACTATAACTCGTTAATACATGCGCGGGAGCCGATGAGTATGATGAATCTTGTGTATTATATGTGGTGGCTGCTCGAGAATTATGAAACAGATGAAACAGCTGCTTTTTTAATTGATAATCGCCATATGGCATTCACACTTGTTCTGAATCCTGACGGATATGAGTATAATCGTCAAAGTAGTCCGAATGGCGGCGGAATGCATCGAAAAAACAGACGGGATGTTGGAAGTTCAAATAAAGGTGTTGATCTGAACAGAAACTTTGGACCTGCAAATTTTTGGGATCATCCCAACGGTGGTTCATCATTAAATCCAAACTTTGAAACTTACAGAGGGGAAGGGCCTTTCAGCGAACCTGAAACGGAAGCACTCCGAAATTTCGTGCTGGATAATGATTTTCGTACTGTTCATAACTACCACAACTACAGTAACTTACTAATCTATCCTTATGGTGTATTGCAACGAGAAACGATTGATGCGCATGTGTTTACATCCTACGCAATTGAAATGACAGCTGAAAATGATTATGAATACGGCACTGACATTGAAACAGTTGGATATAATACCCGCGGTGCAGCTGATGACTGGTTTTACGGATACGAATATGGCAATCCAAGAAATAGAGTAAACGCTATCTCTTTTACACCTGAAGTTGGAGGTTTGGCAGATGGAGATGGGAGTGCTTGGGGAGCTTTCTGGGCGAGAGCTGAACGGATTGTACCACTGTCTCAGGAAAATTTACTCTCTAATCAATTACTGGCACAGTATGCCGGTCCTGAATTGAGGTACTATGATACTGAAGTACCCCAAATAAGTGAAACAGAAGCCGGTATTGGAGGTGAAACACAGATCTCATTTTCATTCTATGCAGCAGAACTGTATAACTATGGAAGATCGGACATGGATATTGATCTTGTACTGCAGACAGACTCGGAACATATTACTTTTGTCCGTGATACGGTGAATGTAAGCATTCCTATAGATGAGCACTTCACCGGAGAGTCCGGTTCCTTTATAATCTCTGTGGATGAGTTTATAGAGGAAGGTGAAGAAATTCCCGTGACACTTCATCTCACAGCTCCCTATATGTATCAGCAGCTAAGTTGGGATTATACTCTGACGGCATCGGGCAGCCTGGTTTCAGCTCATAACGAGCCGGAGCTGCCACAGCGATTGACGGTGTCGGAAAACTATCCAAATCCCTTTAACCCACAAACAACCATTCAATTTACTCTGCCTGAGCCCGAACAGGTTTCGGTTGAGGTATTTGATTCTATGGGAAGATCTGTCGGTGTAATAGTTAACGAAATGCTTGAGTCCGGCGAGCATCGTATAGATTTTGATGCATCGGGTCTTTCAAGTGGAATTTACTTTTATAGAGTTCAGGCCGCCGGACAGTCTGTTGTTAAAAAGATGACGTTGGTAAAGTAAAATGATTTTTCCATTAAGAAGCTCAAAATAAATTCGCAGCCAATGAATACTTCCAAGAACAATACAGATTTACTTTCCGGTTATTTAAATGTTGATGAAGCCGGTAAATATTATTCAGATTACTTAGCATACAGCAAAGGAAAACCTCTGATAGGTCAGCTTATCTCATCAAAAAAGTCAGTCCTCAACTTTCTTTCTTCTTTATCTGAAGATGACGGTTTATACAGCTATGATACCGATAAATGGACTGTTAAAGAAGTAATCGGCCATTTGATTGATATTGAACGAATTTTCAGCTACAGAGCACTTGCATTTGCCCGGGGCGAAACAGAATCATTACCCGGATATGATCATAATGACTATGTGGTAAAAGCGAATTTAAACTCGCAAAGTGTTGAACAGTTAAAGCAACAATATCAATCAGAAAGAGAGTCTGTAATCTTACTATTTAAAAGCTTTTCTGATGAGATGCTGATGAGAAAAGGTACAGCGAGCAATAATCCGTTTACTGTGAGATCACTTGGATTTATTATTGCCGGGCATGAGCAGCATCACCTGAAGATAATACGGGAAAGATACCTGCCCGGACGTTCTTCCGGTGTTATTTTGGATTAACTGATTTTACTCGGCCTATTTCCGGATTTTCTTCAAAACCTCATCAGAACTGATCTGCTCCTGAATCTGCTCATCATCAGGTACTACCGGCTT
>SLAU01000143.1 GCA_007126675.1 Balneolaceae bacterium | reverse complement strand
GGATACCCTGGCTGTACAAAGGTTCGGTTAACAAGTGGTATTTCGACGAGCTCTACAATGCAGCCTTCCTGAAAGGCAGCCATGTTGTGATGAATGCACTGCGGTGGTTTGACGAGAAGATTGTGGATGGCATTGTAAACGGTGCAGCAACGGCCACAGCTTTTATTTCGCGCGTGAGCGGATGGGCCGATAATCATGTAGTTGATGGCCTGGTAAACGGTACGGCATCAACAGCTAACAAAGCCGGTGGACTATTGAGCCGTATCCAATCCGGAAAAGTACAGACATACCTTCTGTACGTCATATTCAGCTTTTTGATACTCTTTGTCTTTTTTATGTGATCATTGAATTTAAACAGTAAAAACCTATGGAATTTCAACTTTTTGGTATTGGTATTCTAACCTGGATCGTCTTTATCCCGATCGTCGGCATGCTTGTGGTATTGCTGATTCCGGATAAAAACCGTACGGCCATTCGAATAACAGCGGCAGCTGCAACCGGTATTCAGCTGGTACTTGCCGGAATTATCTTTGGCCTGTTCGATCGGACAAAAGGCGGTATCAATGAGGCAGAGAGTTTCCAGTTTGTTGAGAAATTCAGCTGGATTACGGTTGAGGCCGTTCCATGGGTGGGCCGGATTGAGATCAACTATTTTATGGGTATTGACGGCCTCAGTGTGCTGATGATACTTCTTACTGCACTGATCAGTTTTATCGGTGTGATCTCTTCCTGGAATATTGAAAAGATGGTGAAGGGGTACTTCGCGCTCTACCTGCTGCTGGTTACCGGGATGATGGGTGTGTTTGTGGCTCTCGACTTTTTCCTCTTCTTTATCTTCTGGGAAGTGATGCTGCTGCCGATGTACTTCCTGATCGGTTTGTGGGGTGGCCCGCGGCGCGAATACGCAGCTATCAAATTCTTTATCTATACCTTTGTGGGCGGTATTCTGATGCTGCTTACGATGCTCGCTCTTTATTTCAGTGTGGCTTATACCGATCCCGCTACCGGGCAGTCGGTTCATACATTCAACATCCTGCATATGATGAATCCCGCCAACTATGTGGAAGGCGGATTGCTTGCCGGCGTGGATACCACATGGCGGTATGCAGCATGGATGGCGCTTTTTATAAATTTTGCCATTAAGATTCCACTGTTCCCGTTCCACACCTGGCTGCCCGATGCACACGTGGAGGCGCCGACCCCGATCAGTGTGATTCTTGCCGGCGTTCTGCTGAAACTGGGAACCTACGGCCTGTTGCGGATTAACTTCCCAATCTTCCCGGATGCAACGGTTTACTTCATCTATTTCATGGCCGCACTTGGAATGATCAGCATAATTTATGGAGCATTTTGTGCCATGGCACAGGATGATTTCAAGAAACTGATCGCCTACTCATCGATCAGCCACATGGGGATTGTGGTGATCGGAATTGCCGCGCTCAATACGCAGGGAATGGTAGGAGGGGTTCTGCAGATGTTTAACCACGGCATCATCACTGCTGTGCTGTTCCTCGCGGTTGGCGTACTGTACGATCGAACCAAAAAACGGGGGCTGTACGATTTCGGGGGTATCGCCAACCAGATGCCGCTTTATACCGGCCTGGCGATGATCGGGATGTTTGCGGCGCTCGGCCTGCCGGGATTGAACGGTTTTGTGAGTGAGCTCTTCTCATTCCTCGGCGCGTTCGAAGCCTATAAGTGGATCACTATTATTTCGGTAACAGGTATCATCATTACCGCCGGATATATCCTTTGGACCATTCAGCGGGTTTACCTCGGAAGTACGCCCGAAAAACTTTCCACACTTAAAGATTTGACGCCAAGAGAAATCCTGATGTTTGCGCCATTGATCATCCTGATTATTCTGCTTGGTGTTTATCCCGCACCGGCAATCGAACTGATGAACAGTTCACTGAGCCATCTCGTGGAATTTGTAAATAACGGAGGCCAATAAGATGATTTACTCTGTACATGGTCTCTTTAAACCGGTGAGTAACCTCATAAAACTGAAAACATTCAGATTCAGCAGATTATGGTAGATCATACAATACATAGCCTGGGTTTTTACCTGCCTGAGATTGTGATGGTAGTTACTCTCTGTGTGATTATTGTGGCAGACCTGATCATCAAAAAGAGGCAGCAGATTTCCGGAGTCGTGCTTTTGGCGGGATTACTCATTGCAGGCCTGATGTTATTCATTCAGCCTGCCGGGGCAGAGTCCGTTTTTAGCGACATGGTTGCAGCTGACCCGTTCGCAAGGTTTTTCAAAGCGATCATTCTGCTTGCGGCATTCTTTGTAGTACTCCAGTCACTGATAAGCAGGGAGCTGGAAGGATACCTCACTCGCATTGGTGAATACTATATGCTGATTGCAGGCATGGTGTTCGGAATGCTGATGATGGTGGGTTCATCAAATATTTTATTGATGTTCCTGGCGCTCGAGATTACAAGTATCAGTTCCTATGTATTAGCAGGATACACAAAGAGAGAAAATAAATCATCAGAGGGGTCACTCAAGTATATTATTTATGGGGCGGTATCATCCGGAATCATGCTTTACGGTTTTACGCTCCTGATCGGGTTAACATCCGCAACAGATATCTACAGTATCAATGAAGCATTGATGCACGGAACCGAACATACATTGCTGTTAAACCTTTCGGTTTTGATGATTATCGTCGGTTTCGGATTTAAGATTGCAGCCGTACCATTTCATTTCTGGGCACCTGATGTGTATGAGGGAGCTTCATTTCCGGTTGCAGCACTGTTGGCTGTAGCGTCAAAAATTGCAGCTTTTGGGATGCTGATTCGATTTTTTGCAGTTTCGTTTATCGATTCATCCGGGCTGACGGCAGAGGGCAGCTGGGCTATTATAGACGGTCTGCACTGGGATCTTTTGTTAGGTGTAATTGCAGCACTGGCAATGATCGTGGGTAACCTCACCGCCCTTAAACAGGACAACATCAAACGGATGCTGGCCTATTCAAGTATCGCACATGCGGGATACCTGCTGATGGGGGTGGTGCTTTTAACCAGCCAGGGTATATCAACCGTTATGATGTATCTGTTCATCTACCTCTTTATGAATTTGGGAGCTTTTTATGTGGCGATGCTCTTTTACAATGAAACCGGAGTTGAATCGATAGAGCAGTACAAAGGGCTTGGAATACGCGCGCCCCTTGCCGGAGTGGCACTTACTATCTTTTTGGTATCGCTTACCGGGCTTCCGCCAACGGCAGGCTTTGTAGCGAAGCTTTATATTTTTGGTGCGGCCATAAGTGCAGGGTGGATATGGCTGGTAATCATTGCAGGGATCACGACCATTATTTCACTTTTTTATTACATCCGTGTGGTTCGTAACATGTTTTTCTATGAACCGGAGCCGGGGCAGGAGCCGATCCGGCTAAATAGTTACTCCAGGGTAGTACTTTATGCACTCTTGATACCTACACTGGTTCTTGGAATTTACTTTTCACCGCTTTTGGCAGTCGTAAGAGATTCAGTTGCCCTGATCGGTTTTTAATAAAACCCTGCATAGCAGCCTGATCGGCTGGGCTTGCAGTTTTTACATGAAATGCATTTGCAGTACATTTATTCTGCGGCCTGGCATTGTGTATGAAATGTAATACGCTTTTTAATTTAATACGGAGTAATTGTTATGAACCAATCAAAACCGGAACAACTTTTCAAAGAAGCCGATCAATTTTTAGAAAGTGCAAATAATGAACTGCAAAGGCCCTCGCAAGATGTTGTAACTTATTCAGCTTGTCAGTCTACAAGATTAGCTTTGTACAAATTTTTAAATGCGCTTGCTGTGATACAATCCAGCGATAAGAATGTAATTTTAGAGCCTGATCTTACACTTGATCAGCTGATAACCTTCTGCAGCCAAAACAGTAAAGAGATTCGAGATATCGATTTTTCTTCATTGCAGTGTTCATGTGTACCTGTTATAAATGATGAAGATCAAGAAGAGCAGATGGTTTACTGCACGAGCGTAAAAAAAGTACAATACTGTGCGAAGCTGGCTAAAGAAGTTAAGGAAATTGCAACCAGGGAAATGAATTAGAGACGGCAGTGAAATTATTGCTCTAAGTAGAGTATCCTTCTAATACAAGTTATTTTTTTGAGGCAATATAAAATCTCCCCTTGAGGGGCTGTGAGGAAATTAAATTTCAAAAATTCTAGCCATAAATAATTTAAAGTTCTGAATCTAATTCAGTACCTACACTTCTCGACCCACCCCCAGCCCCTCCCTGTGACACCAAAAAACGGTGTAACATGGAGGGGAGCTCTTAAAAAATT
>SLAU01000052.1 GCA_007126675.1 Balneolaceae bacterium | reverse complement strand
TCGAGATGATACCGCTCGCGTGCCATGCCTGAGTTGGGTTCTGCCCCATCCCAAAAATATTTAAAAGTTGCCTCCTGAACTATGTCAAGCAGTTCATCATCAGTAATCTGGCCATTACCATTACCATTTCCGTTTCCATTATCTCCGTTGCCATTAACGATATCAGAATCATTAACCGAAGTGGTATCACTGCAGGAAGTAGTAAAAACAGCACCTGCTGTAAAAAGAAAAAACAAAAGGATAATACTTGAGATGTTTCGTGATGTATTCATAAGAATTTGTATCGCAATAAAATTAACTTCCTTTGCATTGAGTCACAGAATAGGTGTGTACCCTGACAGACCCATATAATTACTGTTCGAGTTCAATTTCAGCCTCAACCGAAATGTGAAGATTCTAAATCAAGGTAGTTTTTCGGCTACACCTGGAAAACTGAGTGGGTTGGGATTTCGTGTGCAAAATAAAAATGCAAAAGATCTTCCATAATGCCTAATTTTTGCATAAAATCATTCGGTTAATATATCTGTATCCCCTGATTATATTGAGATTTTGGCTTTATTTATAGAATTATCAATTTTTTTAACCGTTTGTGTTTGTGCAAATAGTTTAATTTCTTAATCACTTGATAATGCAATGTTTGTGCAACTCAAAGGTTGTTATCCAATTAAGCAAATATGGAAATTCTGACAACCTTTCTATTTTTGGTCGATTTTCCGAGATGGGAAAAACCTTGTTAATACCTGAGACTTTGTTTTTGACTACAAAAATTAGTGTAATAACAAAAGACGACTGTACCCGACCGCTGATGCGCGGATAGTTATATAGACGGATTATTATTGCAAACCTGAATAGCAGAGTATGAAAGTAGTACTTAAAGATATAGCCGACGATACCGGTTTTTCGGTCTCAACTGTTTCAAGAGTTTTAAATGGATCGGATAAGATCAGCGTAAAAACTCAAAAGAAAGTTTTAGAAAGTGCAGAGAAGCTTGATTATAAATTAACGAAGAGCAAAACAACTTCATCCAGTGATACTCTGAATATTGCACTTGTGGGTACCGGTTTTCATGAAGGGGAGTTTTATTCAAGTTTTTTCCACGGTTTAAATAAATCGGCCAGGCAAAATGATGCACGATTATTTCTGACAGCCGTAGAAAATCATGAAAAGGAACTTTTGAAGGTTATAAAAAACATGTCATCTGAATACTATGACGGAATAATACTCTTCGTGCCGGAGCTCAGAAGAGAGGGGTATGAAAAAATTCGCTCCATGCTGCCAAATAAATACCCGATTGTTTCAAACTCTCTTATAGAAAACCCGATATTTCCTACCGTTACGTTCGATAGTTATTCAGGCGGGTTTTTAGCGGCTGATCATTTTTTCCATCAAGGATATGACAAAGTTGGTATCATTCTGGGGCCTTCTGTAAGATCCGAATCAAGATTCAGGAGAAATGGGTTCAATGATTATATTCAACAGCAAAATAAGATGGAGCTTGTTTGGGTTTGCAATGGAGATTTCACATTTAATTCCGGCGTTAAAGCATTTGAAACCTTTAAAAATGCAACCGAATTACCGGAAGCAATTTTTGCAAGCAACGACAGCATGGCGTATGGCTTTCTTCAATCAGCCAAAGAAAGTGAGTTTGATATTCCGGAAGATGTTGCAATAATCGGCTATGATGATCTTCCCAACAACCTATTTACCTATCCGAAAATCTCATCAATTCATACTGACTATCAAAAGCTTGGTGATGCTACCATAAAAGCTTTATATGAGAGAATTCAGCAAACAGATCTCGATTCAAATATGCTGAGTTTTGTGCCTGTATCAGTCTCTCATCGCGAAACCACTTAGCATCTGTTTTATTAACTCAGCAGCCTTAAAGCTAGAGATGTAGGGTTGTATTGCAGAAGGAAGCAGCAGGTCAGTCAGAGCTACATCCGGTATTCTGCAGGCAACATTACCAGGAAAAATCCAGCCGTTCCAAACCGTTAAGGACATCTTCATTTGTCATGAAAAGATCCCACAGAAGCCCGGTTCTGTGGTTTTCAATCATAACCACTATTGGACCCTGATCGATTGCAAGATAGCGTTCAGGAAACCAATCGTGTTCAAAACTAAAAGCGTCATAAAACCCATACGGGCCAAAAAGCTTATCACGATGATTCTCATACAGATACCTGAGCATCTTCATCGATTCATCAGGTGTGTAAGGAAAAGATGAAAGTGCTGCTGTTGGGCTGATGACACCATGATCAACTACATGGGGTTTGTGACCTGCATAGCCATCTATTGAATAACTTGATGTAAATCCCCATAGATTTTCGCCATACCCCTTGAAATCATAAGGATTTTCTTTAGCATATTCGTAGTGAATAAGTGTGTGATTACGATTGTTTTCCCAATAATTAGCATATCTGTCTTCAAGATTCCTGGGATCCAGCCCTAAATATGAGTAATGCGCCCAAAACAACGGACCGCTATAATCTTCAGCTCCGTTATGTTTCAATGGAAGCGAGTAACCATATGCCTCATGATTTTCGAGCACAATATCCCCGCCACGGGCCCAGCCCTCGTGGTAAACTTCCGGGTCGATAGGATGAGTTGGAGAAGACGCAGCCAGCACATAGGTAATCAATGCTTCATCGTATCCGTGAATAGGGTGATCCATTTCCCAGCCATGATTGGGTGACCAGTGCCAGTACAAAACGTTTTCCCCGTCCCTTGTATGCCAGTTCCATTCAATTTCCCGCCAGATGTTATCGATTCGTTCTGCAATTTCCTGTTCTTTATCTGTGCCATCAATCAGGTACTGCTTAACTGTGAGTAACCCCTGCGCCAAAAGTGCAGTTTCTACCAGGTCAGCTCCGTCATCATTCGGGCTGAACGCTTGTGCTTCACCCGTCTCACCATGCATCCAGTGGGGCCAAACGCCCTGAAATCTGTCAGCATCTTCAAGAAATGTGACTATCCGCTCGAAGCGCTCCACAGCTTGCTCCCGGGTAATAAAACCTCTTTCCGCACCAACTATAATAGCCATAAGTCCAAAACCTGAACCACCGGCTGTCACTACATCCCGGTCATCCAGCGGATATTCACCATCCATGTGGTACCGTTCACGAGCCATACCGGAATTGGGCTCAGCACCATCCCAAAAGTATTGGAAAGTGGCTTCCTGAACAATATCAAGCAACTCTTCATCTGAAAATTCCTGCTGCTCAGTTACCTGACCTGAATCTTCATTACACGATTGGAATAGTATAAGTGGTATGAAAAAGATCAGGATTAAACTAAAACAGCGATATATATGAGGTCTCAATTTCATCATTAAGTTTACTTAAGGAGTGATTTGTTTACGTGATGGCAGAATATTTAGCAGTGTCAGATTGATATTACAGTGAGTGAGCAGAACCAAGGAGGAGATCAGATTTAAGAATACATTGATTAATTAACCAATTAAGAACTTTTTCAAATACCCTGCATCGAAGATAAATAAAGTAATGCAAACGAAAAGTGCAAAAAATGTTGAGTTATTCTTTTATTGCACATTACAGAAACGTTAAGAGTGAATTTATTTATTGAATTTCTTTTAAAATCCACATTTTTGCATTACAATACAGCATGAGTTGCATTGCAAAGTGTGATTTAAAGACAGTTTTGAATAAGTTGAATTTGCAAGATTATGCAAAAAATTAAATTTTTTGCATAAAACATCCCTTACTCTCATAATAATCTGCATTTCATCTAACTTCAAAACAATCTAATTAACCAGAATTTTGAGGCAGCTATGGAAAACAGGATACAATCGCTAATTACTTTTACCACCACTTTAATCTTACTTTTTCTTATCACCGGAAGCGCTTCCCTGCTTTCGGCTCAGCATCAGGTTGAAGGCGTAGTAACTGATGAGGCTACAGAAGAGCCAATGCCCGGCGTAAATGTTTTTATAGAAGGAACCACCATCGGAACATCAACCGGCCCGGATGGCCGATATCAGCTAACCATCCCATCATCAGATCAAACTCTCGTATTCTCATTTATTGGATACCAAACGAAGCGGGTTGATGTTGATGGAAGGAGTGAAATTAATGTTGCCCTTTCTGAAATGGAGCTTGTGGGCGAAGATTTGGTAGTAGTTGGTTATGGAACACAACGCCGCAGAGATGTAACCGGTTCTGTTTCCCGTGTTGAAGGTGACCGAATCTCCCGTATCGCAACACAATCGGTAGATCAGGCTTTGCAGGGAGTTGCAGCCGGGGTTCAGGTAACGCCTGCCTCCGGAGCACCCGGTGCCGTTTCAGTGATAAGAATACGGGGCGTGGGAACCCTTGGAGATGCATCTCCTCTGTTTGTAGTAGATGGAATGACAACCGATAACATCAATTTTCTGAACGCGAATGATATTGAATCGGTAGATATTCTAAAAGATGCATCGGCCACGGCAATATACGGTGCGAGGGGAGCCAATGGTGTAATCCTGATAACAACCAAAAGAGCAGGGCTTGAGCGTCCTACAGAGTTTTCAATCAACTATTACCGCGGATTTCAAAATGTTGCGCGCACCGTTCCTGTAACTAATGCGCAGGAATATGCTACACTTGCCAACGAAGTGGCAGTAAATGAGGGAAATGTACAGCCATTTGAAGACCCTGATGAGTTTGGGGAGGGAACCAACTGGCAAAACCAGATATTCAGAACAGCACCGATCCAAAACCTGAATGTTTCAGCATCAGGCGGAACCGAAAGAACTTCTTTTAATGTAAGTGCAAGCTATTCCACACAGGATGGAATTATCCATGAAAACTACCTCGACAGAATTTCACTTCGGCTGAATAATGATTATTACGTTACCGATGATTTCCAGATTGGCCATAATCTCGCTCTTGTATATGAATCATATCAAAATGCACCCGGTGTAGTAGGCTCAGCTTATCGGGGCGATCCAACTATTCCTGTATTTACTGAAGATGGAGACTACTCCCCTACGGATGTGAGAGCTTCGGTAGGAAATCCGGTTGCGCAGTTCGAGTATAACAGTAATAATGAAAATACCCGTAACAGAATTACAGGAAATGTTTTTGCGAATATTTATTTCCTGGATTTTTTCCAGTTCAGAAGCAATTTTGGATTAGATGCCAACCGGACAGAGGGAAGAAATTACTCTCCGATCTATTTTGTATCTCCTATTCAAAATAGTGACCAAACTTCTCTGAGTGTATTTAACAACTTTTCTACAAATATCCTGTGGGAAAACACTCTGAATTACCAGGAGCAAATTCGTAATCACAGAATTGATGCACTCATCGGTTACACAATTGAAGAATTTGAAACCGAAAATCTGAGTGGCGGCAGAATTGGAATTGTGGGTGATGATCCATCACTCTGGTATTTAAATGCCGGAGATGACAGCGAAGGAGTTTCCAATAGCAACTCAGCCGGATCATGGGGAATGGAGTCTTTCCTGGGGCGGATCAATTACAACTACAGAGAACGTTATCTGGCAACGGCTACAATTCGGCGGGATGGTTCCTCAAGGTTTGGCGCTGATAACCGGTACGGCTGGTTTCCTTCATTTGCATTAGGCTGGATAATCTCCGAAGAAAATTTTATGCCCGATCCCGATTGGTTAACTCAATTAAAACTTCGGGGAAGCTGGGGTGTAACCGGAAATGATAAAATAGATTTTTATCCCGGTACAGCAACGGTAAGCGGAAATCTGAATGCAATATTTGGTGCGGATGAGAGTGTGAATTTTGGAGCACTCCCGATCAGCCCTGCCAATCCGCAAATCCGCTGGGAAGAAACCACTCAGCTTAACCTGGGAATTGAAATGGAATTTTTCGATAGCAGACTGAGAGGTGAGTTTGAGTATTATGATCGGGTAACCGATGGTATCCTGGTTCGTGTACCGATTCCGGGCTACGTGGGGGCAACTCCTTCTCCTTTCATAAATGCTGCAGAGGTGAAGAACCATGGACTTGAATTAACACTTAACTGGTCAGATACCCACGGAAATTTCTTTTATGGAATTGGGGTAAATGCCACAACAATTAATAATGAAGTACTGTCGCTGGGTCGCGGAAACGAAGATATATTCGGCGGTGGCGTAGGAGTTGGCGGAATGCTGGCAACAAAAACTGTGGTTGGCCAGCCGATAGGGTCTTTCTTTGGATACCAGATGGACGGTATCTTTCAAAACCAGGATGAAATAGACGCAGGCCCATTAATGGGAAATGAGCAGCCTGGTGATATCAGGTTTAGAGATCTCACCGGAGACGGGGAAATAACCACAGACGACCGCACATTCCTGGGTTCACCCATTCCAGACTATCTCTTCTCTTTTAACTTTGAGGCCGGATATCGGGGTTTTGACATCAACGCCGGGTTTACAGGCCAGTATGGAAACAAAATCTATAACGCCAAAAAACAGGCCCGGTTCGGAACTCCTAATTTCGAAAAGTCGGCCCTGAACCGATGGACAGGTGAAGGATCTACAAACTCTTATCCAAGAATTACAAATGGAGGCCACAACTACAATGTTTCAGACTTTTTCATAGAGGATGGGAGTTTCCTGAAACTGCAAAACCTGACTGTTGGCTACACACTGAGCCCCGAAGTTACAAGCAGGCTTGGGCTGCGAAATTTAAGGGTATATGCAAATGGCAACAACCTGTTTACACTAACCGGATATGACGGATACACCCCTGAAGTTACCAGCGGATCTGTAATTGATACAGGTATTGATGCTGCATTTTATCCATTTGCCAGAACCATCACCTTTGGTATCAACGCATCCTTTTAATCCAGGCAAAATGACCAAAAAAAATAACAGCCTAAAAAAATTTAATACGATGGAAGATTCAAGATCATACCGGCTTAAACCAACAGTAATTATAGTCGCTCTTTTAGGATTCACTGTATTGTTTGGATTCAGTTCCTGCAGTGATATAGTGAATAAAAAGCCACTTGGTCAGCAGACAAGTGAAAACTTTTTCCAAACAGAAGAGCATGCCATACAAGCTACAAATGCAAGCTATCAAAAGCTGCGCGACTGGAACCTGCATGTGTTTTCCTATCTGGGGCTAACAGATATGATTTCGGATGATGCCACAAAAGGAAGCACACCCACCGATGCCTCACAGCTTTTAGAGCTTGAGAATTTAACATTTGATGCGGGAAGCGGGGATGTTAATGAATGGTGGAACGGAAATTATCAGGGTATTTTCCGCACGAATACAGCGATACAGAATATCCCGGGTATCGATATGAATACGGTACTTAGAGATCGCCTTGTAGCTGAAAACCAATTTCTAAGAGCCTACTACTATTTCAATCTTGTTCGCGGTTATGGTGGTGTGCCTCTTTTTACAAGCCCATTATCTCCTGACGAGTATGACCAGGAACGTGCATCTGCTGATGCGGTATATGCACAAATAATTGATGATCTTGAGATTGCAATTGAAAACCTTCCCTATAAGTCGGAATTCTCATCGTCCGATCTGGGCAGGGCAACCAGGGGAGCTGCCAGTTCACTGCTTGCAAGGGTATACCTGTATCTGGAAAACTATGAGCTTGCCCTGCAATATGCAGAGGATGTAATTACCTCTAATGAATATGAACTACTGCCCGATTACTTTGGAATTTTTACAATAGCAGGTGAGAATTCATCGGAATCGATTTTTGAGGTTCAGGCAACCGACAGTGAAGAAGGCGGAACAGGCAGCCAGTATGGCCAGGTACAGGGAGTAAGGGGGCAGCCTAATCTGGGCTGGGGATTTAATCGCCCATCGCGCGACCTGGATGCTGCCTATGAAACAGGCGATCTGAGGCAGCAGGCAACAATTCTCTCCCCCTGGGAAGAACTTCCGGATGGTTCTGGACTCACCGTGGTCGAAAATACATCCATGGTAGACGACCGTTATAACAAAAAAGCATTTGCTCCCTCTACACATTCAGGCGATCGCGCTAACAGCCCCGTAAATATTCGGCGTATCCGATATGCGGATGTGATTCTGATTGCAGCGGAAGCCAGTTACAGAGAAGGAAATGAAACCGCAGCCCGAAATTACCTCAATATGGTAAGAGATCGGGCAAGGGTGGGGAATACAAACACAATTGGATTGATTCCGGAAAATATGGCTCCGCTTGTTGTAAATACTCTTGACCTGGATGATATAGACTCTCGTGTATTCGCAAGATTTACAAACAGCGGCGGACCTGCAGATCAGGCCGGAATAGAACCTTTTGAACATAGTTTTGACAGAGGCCGTCCCCGGGCAGAATTAATGGATGTAATCAAATCTGTAAATGGTATTGAAGTTACAAATCGCTCTGAATTTCTGGATGCAGTGAATCAGCAGTCAGCAGGTGAAACAGTACCGGTTGAAATAATCCGAATTCAGGTAACAGGCACTACTCAGCAAAATGAGGAGCTGTCATTTAATGTAATGGTCGAAGAACTGCTTCCGGATGTTACGGCATCAGGCCAGAACCTTCTGGATGCAATTTGGCATGAACGTAGAGTTGAGTTGGCAATGGAACAAAAACGCTGGTTTGATTTGATACGCCAGGGCCGTGCTGCCGAAGTAATGCAGGCTTTAGGAAAAAACTTTGTGGTCGGGAAGCACGAGCTGTTCCCAATTCCAACTAACGAAATAGATTTGAGTAACGGCAGGCTTCAACAGAATCCTAATTGGTAAATACAGCAGCATTTTAGAAAACACAGTATCAGTATAAATAGCTGCTTATTTGCCGTTTAATAAGAGCACACAGCATTATGAATCATAAAAACCAACATACTGTATCACACTATTTTGTTTTGTGTGCCGTGTTGATTCCGATTTTTATAGTTCACTGCACTGCTGATAATCACTTTACTGATTATTTATGGACAATGGACACCGAAGAGGAACTTGCAACATATGACAACGACCGAACGGGTGCTATTTTTAAATTGAATTCAAATCATTTTAAAACAGGAAAAGCATCAGTTGAAGTTGTCCCATCCGGTTCTTCAGATGATACAAACCTGGCATTGCCGCTAAATGGAAAAAGGCTGAGTAGTTGGATAGACAGCGATTCAGTTGGCATTAATGTGTACCTGCCGGAAGAGAATTATATCAACCCCGATCATTTTTTCCTTGGCATGGCGGATGTTACAGGTGGAGGGTGGAGCTGGGTTGATGGTACAAATTGGAATGAAAACGAGCTGCATGATGGATGGAATAAAATATGGTACAATCTTCCTGATTCAATGGCAGGCCTTCAGGAAGATGGTGAGTACATGATATTTATCTCATTTTCCGCATTTATGCCTCCACGCAAAGATGGAGTGAAAGTACCGCTCTACGAATCCTTCTATATCTATGGAATCAAAACACTTTAGCTTTTCAATATGAACCGGCCAATTGTCAATATTAATCTTGTTTTGCTGCTGTTCATACTGCCGGCACTCGGGACCGGTGTGCATGCAGAGCAAAAGCCTGAACAGATTGTGCTAACCTGGCAGGGTGATACAAAAACAAGTATGACGATTACATGGCGAACAGATGAACCTAACGCCCTGACTTACGGAATGATGAAAATCGATGAGGCAGCAAAAAAGTATGGTGAAGGCCTCCGGTTTACTGATGTCAGAACGAAGTTAATTGAAGAAGGTTGGGAAGGGGCCGGATATGACTCACCCAAAGAGGCCTTTCTCGCGCTTGCTGTTGGAGTAAAAAACTACTCAAACAGAGATTCCCGGTTTGCCTACCAGTTTTTGCTCAATAACTGGGACCACTACACTGAGAATGTTGGTTTTGAAAAAGAACTTTTACCCGATCGCAACGAGTGGAATCGGGTATATGGCGGAGTTTCACATAACAGGCTCTATTATACCGAGGGTGATGATCTGCTCACCCATGAACACTCAACACCTGCAAATGGAGTTTCAACAGCGGAAGCCGAAACCTACACCTTTGCTGAAACTACCGCTTGGCTGCATACAGTGGAATTGACCGAACTGAAACCGGGAACCACCTACAGTGTTTTAATCAAATCTGACAATAGTAATGCAGAACCCTTCACTTTTCGAACAGCACCTGCAGAAAGAAAAGCATTTAGTTTTATTGCCGGTGCTGATACGCAGTCTGAAACTACCGAACGAAAAGAGATGACGAGCCATGCGGCAACGCTCGACCCCGAATTTATCCTGATATCCGGCGACTTAGTTATGCGTGGAATGGCTGAAAATGAATGGGATTCGTGGTTTAACGAGTGGCACGATCTGATGATCACCGATGAGGGGCGGCGTGTTCCTGTACTGCCGGCTTTGGGAAATCACGACGTCAGAGGATGGATTATGGGTGATTTTGAAACGGATGCCGCTTTTTATGCTAACCGCTTTAATCTACCATATCCACATAGGTATTACTCTTTGGAGTATGGAGATGGTTTTGTACTGTTAACACTCGATAGCGGTCATACTTCTGCTTTTAATGAAGATCTGAACTGGTTTGAGGATACCGGCTATTATGAAGGCGGACCGCACAAAGTGCGCAGTTCTCACGATGGCGCACAAAAACAGTGGCTTGAAACAACTTTACAGAACTATAGCGACAGGCCATGGATAATAGCCCACTATCATATAAACGCTTTTGCAACTTCGCAGCACTACTGGGAGAAACCGCGATACGGCAGGCCTCTGATGCACGAACACTGGATTCCGCTTTTTGAGAAATACGGTGTTGATTTGGTTCATGAAGGTCATGGCCACCGTATGAAACGAACTCATCCCGTAAAAAACGGAGAGATACACGAAGATGGTGTAACCTATATCGGTGATGGAGGCTGGGGAACCCATATGGGAATTCCTGATGATATGTGGTTCGTGGCCGACAAAGGATCCGATCATCATTTTTGGAAAATAACACTCGATGAAGGATGGAATCAGTTAACAGGCCGGCCGGTAAAATGGATTGAGAGTAATGCTGTGGACGGTCAAAAGTTTACAATCACAAACAGAATGTATCAACCCAATTAAATCTCTATAAAATGGACAAAATAAAATGGATCAGTATTCTCATTGCAATCCCAGCTCTGAGTCTTTTTCTGCTTAACTCACTCCAGCTTTCGGTTGACAATCATGAAACCGTTTACACGGATGATAAGACAGAACTACGGGCTGCAAATCCGAATATCAGGGTAACTCCGCTCAAACATCCTAAAAAGGTTGATTCCGTTCTGGCTCTGATGACAATGGAAGAGAAAGCAGGGCAGCTAAACCTACTCAGCAGCGGTTTTGCCGAAACAGGGCCTGTCTTGAGTGAAGAGTACAGGGAAATGATTGGGAAATCACAGCTCGGAGGAGTTTTCAATGCGCATACAGTAGAGCACACCCGCGATCTTCAGCGAATCGCGGTAGAGGAAACACGGCTCGGAATTCCCCTGCTTTTTGCATTTGATGTGATCCATGGCCACCGGACAATCTTCCCGGTGCCTCTGGCTGAAGCTTCCACCTGGGATCCCGATCTCATAAAAAAAGCCTCAAGAATTGCAGCAAAAGAAGCCACCGCTGCAGGATTACACTGGACCTTTACACCAATGATTGATATATCTCCCGACCCAAGATGGGGCAGAATTGTGGAAAGTTCAGGTGAAGATCCGCTGCTAAATAAACTTTTTGGTGTAGCAAGAATTGAGGGATTCCAGGGAGATGACCTCTATGAGCTGGATACAGTTATGGCTACAGTCAAGCATTTTGCGGCTTATGGTGTGCCGGAAGCCGGCCGTGATTATAACACCGTTGATATTTCAGAACGAACTCTCCGTGAGATTCATCTGCCGCCATTTAAAGCTGCAGTGGATGCCGGTGTCCGAACCTTTATGACTGCATTTAACGAGTATGATGGTGTTCCGGCAACCGGTAGCCAGTTTCTTTTCAACACTATTTTGCGCGACGAATGGGGATTTGACGGGTTCGTGGTCACCGATTATACGGCCGTCATGGAGATGATTCCGCACGGATATGCACGGGATGAAGCACATGCAGCCGAACTGGCAATTAATGCCAATATTGATATGGATATGATGAGCAATATTTTTCTGGAAGAACTCCCGGGTCTCGTGGAGCAAGGAATCGTAAGTGAGCAGCAGGTTGATATGGCCGTTTCCCGTATCCTGGATATGAAATTTGAGCTTGGGCTTTTTGAAGATCCATTCCGTTATTCGGATTACGAGAGAGAAGCTGCAACAATTATGCGTGAAGATTTTCTCGATTTTGCACTTGAAGTAGCAGAAAAATCGATTGTGCTTCTGAAAAACGACAATAACCTTTTGCCCCTCTCAAAAGACCTTGAGAACATCGCATTAATCGGACCCCTTGGTGATAATCAATATGATGTAATGGGATCATGGTCTGCTGCAGGTGAAACAACTGATAATGTGTCACTGCTTGAGGGGCTTAAAAATGCACTTCCGGAAACGACAAATCTGCAATTTCAAGAAGGCGTGCCTTTAAGCCTTACTGATCACAATACCGATGGAATAGATGAAGCTGTCAGGCTTGCAAACAGTTCAGACGTGGTAATCCTGGCCTTGGGTGAAGGCCGCCATATGAGTGGTGAAGCTGCATCAAGAACAACTATGAATCTTCCCGGAGCACAGCAGGAACTTTTAGAGGCTGTAAACGCAACCGGAACGCCCGTAGTGATTGTTCTGATGGCCGGAAGGCCGCTCGATATTAACTGGGCAAACGAAAATGTTGATGCCATCGTAAATGCATTCTATCTCGGAACAAGAACCGGAGATGCAATCAGCTCTGTATTATTTGGAGACCACAATCCCGGCGGAAAACTAACCTTTAGCTGGCCTTACACTGTGGGGCAGATTCCTAACGTGTATTATCAGAAAAAAACAGGGCGGCCAATAGATCCGGACGAACGGTATACATCAAAGTTTATTGATGCACCCAATGATCCCTTGTTTCCTTTTGGTTATGGATTAAGCTATACAACTTTCGATTACAACAATATGCGCCTGAGCGATACTGAAATCCGGGCAGATGGAAGCATCACCATTATGGTAGATGTTACCAATACAGGTGACCGTTCAGGCCACGAAACTGTTCAGCTATATTCCCGAAAAATGGTTGCAAGTGTAACACAGCCGGTACGACTGCTCCGGGATTTTGAAAAGATATACCTTCAGCCGGGAGAAACCCGGACAGTTGAGTTTGAACTGCATGGCGAACAGTTAAAATACCTGGATCAAAATCTTGAACCCGTATTAGAACCGGGCGAAGTGAGAGTGTATGTAGGTACTGACGTTTCCGACACAATTGAAGGTCAATTTCAAATACTTTAAAAACTACCGGATTTGTTTGCTTCAATTTTTCAGTAATGAAAGTTCGTTGTGAACTTCCGGTGTATTAATCAACCCAAACACAAATAAGGAGCAATATGAAAACGAAGCTACTTCTTAGTTTAATTGTAGTGGCAGTGTTCAGTCTTCAACAGGCTACTGCACAGAACTACATAATAATTGAGGATTTCGAAGATCCCGAAGTGCACATTCCGATTAACAATATGACCGATGGTAGTGTGAGTGATGAAGATGCTTTCGAAGTCGTCGCGAATCCCGATCCAAACGAGGTCAACGACAGTCAGTATGTTCTTCAATATACCCGGGCACACGATGGAAATCCCTGGGGAGGGTTCTGGAGTAACGTGTTCGAACCACTCGAGATGGATGATATGAAGTATACACACTACCAGGTTTGGAAACCAAGGGTAAGCCCAATACGATTCAAAGTTGAAGGCAGTGACCAAACTGAGGATTTCGAGTTTGAATCGATGGAACCACAAGAGCACACTGAGCAATGGGAAACAATGACATTTCACTATCCCGATGCAGCAGGGGAATATCCCGTTATAGCTGTGATGCCTGATTTCGCAGATCCGGTAGATCTTAGTGATAACATCGTTATCTATCTTGATAACATTATTCTGAGTGATTCTCCCGATGACCCTCTTGCTACAAGTATCGAACAGGATGAACTTCCGGTGCAGATTGCCCTTAAGCAAAACTATCCGAACCCGTTTAACCCTACAACAAACATCACCTTTGAACTGAATAATGCTGAACAGGTACTGTTAAGGGTTTACAATTCACTTGGGCAGGAGGTCGCAACACTGGTTAACGAATTCAGGAATTCCGGAGAGCACAGTGTGTCGTTTAATGCTGATGGTCTTACAAGCGGAATCTATTTCTATCGCCTGGAAACACCTACTCGTTCAATTACTCGTTCCATGACTCTTGTGAAGTAAGTAAACTTTTATTACTTCTATCGGCGGTACTTCTAAAATGAGGTGCCGCCTTTTTTATAGTAAATTATTGTCGCAAAAATATGAGACGAATAATTCGGTTAGCAATCAACTTTTATATCTCCCTTAAAAATTCAATTTAGCAGCCGGAATCTGGCTATATGTCTACTCTAAGACCGATAAATGCAAAATTGATCCAGGCAAAATTATAAACTTCATCAACATCAGCCCCTCCTTCCAAAACTCTGTAACCGATATTCAAAGTCCACTGTCTTGAAAAATCGTAACCTGCAAAGATCGCTGCATCAGTTGCCCTGCCCTGCTGTGCGGCCAATGTTTCACCATCAAGTGTTACTGATATTCCGTTACCGAGATCACGTTTTGCATAGAGATGTATAAGCGGCACAAAACCAAGATCCGTATTCGTTTCAGTGGCTCCACCCTGCCTAAGTTCAACTTTTGCATCACGTATTAAAGCCGCCGCTCCTGCTCCCAGTTTCCAGTTGTTGCGATCAAAAAATATGTACCGGTACGTGAGCCTGTATGTATTAAATTGATATGTTCCTTCAACAGGAACTCCTGCCTCAAATACTCTTCCTTCAAAATTGACCGGTGTTGCAAACTCTCCTGTACCGCTTCTGCTAATCGGGGCTGCAAGAACCCGAATTGTATGCCTGTCACTGATCGTCAGATTCGCCT
>SLAU01000365.1 GCA_007126675.1 Balneolaceae bacterium | reverse complement strand
TCAAAAACTCCGAAATCCTTTCTCCTCTTGTTTTCAACTTTAGCCCAGCTCGTACCTCCGGCTCCAGCCACATCAATCACCTGCACTCCGGCTGCCAGTAATCTGCGCGCCACTTCACTATTGATTCCGGCTCCGGTCTCTTTCACAATAACCGGTACTTCACTGTCTATAACTAATTTTCTGATTCCCTGCTCAATTCCGGAAAAGTTTCTGTCACCTTCCGGCTGTATCAGTTCCTGCAGGGGATTTAGATGAACGATGACAGCATCTGCATTAATCGTATTCACCATCAAACTTAAATCCTCATCTGTAAGGCCGCCTATCAATTGGGCTCCGCCAATATTTGCAGCAATAAATGCTGTCGGTGCTTTTTCTCTTACGATTGCAAAACTTTCACGCTCTTCCGGATGCTCGAGCATTGCCCTTTGGCTGCCAACTCCAAATGGCAAATTATTTTTTTCACAAAACTCAGCTATTTGTGAATTGATACTGCCGGCTTCAGAATATCCTCCGGTCATAGAAGAGACAAATAGCGGAAAAGAAAAAGTGCGGCCCAGCAATTCGGCCTCAGTAGTAACATCATCAAAATCTACCTCAGGCAGCGCATTGTGGACAAATTGATAATCCTGCAATCCGTTATTCTGTTGATAATTCACATCATCATTCAGGCATACATCAACATGATCTTTTTTCCTGTTCTGTATCGTCATCTTACTATTACAAAATGTTTAAGTGAGTATCTTAAATTACGTATGAGCCGCCATTTACATGAAATGTTGAGCCGGTTGCATGTTTTACTTTTCCTTCGGCCAGCCAGCATACCAGCTCCGCGATTTCATGTGGTTTTGTTATCTCATCAAAAGCAGAATTTGAAGTAATTCGTTCTCTGCCGATTTTTTCTATTTCTTTGACGGCCATATCGGTTTCAATAAAACCGGGAGCAACGGAATATGCATAAATCCCCTTTCGGCCATAGCCGCGAGCTATACTTTTAGTAAACGCAACAAGTCCGCCTTTTGATGCGGCATATGATGTGTAGTCAGTTCCATCTCCCCGGTATGCAGCGCGGGATGCAATATTGATGATCACGCCCTCAATGCCATCTTTTATATGCATATCTGTAAACCATTTGCACAACAAAGCCGCAGATCTCAGGTTGATTGATTGTGTTTTGTCCCAGTTCTGCAGCCATTTTTCATCGGATTCTTCAAAATCACATGCCTCAAATACACCTGCATTATTGACCAGCACATCCGGCTTTTCTTTAATGATCTGATTTTTTAGCGAATAGCTCAGATCATCAATATCATCAAGATCTACATGAATACCACTGAAATTTTCATTATTTAAAAAGCTGTCGGGAAACGGTGACTTTACAGCTGTTCCTATTACTTTAAAGTTACGTTCTAAAAATAATGAAGTGATCGATTTCCCTATCCCCCTTGAAGCACCGGTTACAATAACTTTCTTCATTTTCGACTGATTTGATTCCATTTACCGTTCTGTTCAAAGATACTATCAATTTATGAACTTCGATATCTTATTAATGCATACAAAACTCAGCCTTTAATTCTGACATGAACAACTCCGAAACTGCACGCACTATTTTCGAAAAAACACTTCGCTTTGTTGATCCCGAAAAAAGTTTACCGGGTATTTTGAATTATAATAAACAGGTTGGCCTGCTGACAATTCAGAATCAGAAATTCGAGATTAAAGACCGGCCGGTTTACCTGATTGGCACAGGGAAAGCATCGCACACAATGGCAAAGGCAGTTGAAAATATACTGGCAGAAAAACTTACGGATGGATTGGTCATCAGCCCGAATCAGAATACAGATATATCTGATAAAGTGCGGGTTAGGCAGGGCACTCATCCCCTGCCGGATCAAAAAAGTGTGGATTCTTCCAGTGAATTGATAAAGTTTTCTGAATCTATACCAGATCAATCGGTTGTGATAAATCTTGTTTCAGGAGGCACTTCATCCCTTTTTTGTTTACCTGCAGATCCGCTGACCATTGATGAGATCCGCGAAGTTTACAAATTGCTGATCGAATCCGGTGCTACTATTCATCAAATCAATACTGTTCGAAAATCTCTTTCGCAGGTTAAAGGCGGAAAGTTACTCGGCTATCTGAAACACACTACATTGATCGATCTGATAATATCCGATATTCCTGATGATGATTTAACGATGGTAGGCAGCGGGCCGTCGATTGCCCAAAAAGTATCTCCGGTTGATGCTATCAGTGAATTAAAAAAGTTGAGAATTTTTGATTCCATCCCTTCAAGCGTCAGGGAATTTCTGGAAAAAGAGTCTGAAGCCGAGAAAAAGAAACCGGACTCATTCATCACAAAAGATTTTAATGACCACCATACTTTTTTAATTGCATCTGCCGGGGAAATGGCAAGAAAAGCCGGAGAAATCGCTGAGGAATTTAATTTTAAATCCATCATACACAAAGAACCGTGGTCTGGACCGATCGAAGATCTTGAACGTTTAATCATTAAAACTGTAAATACACATCTTAACACCGATAAAAAAACTGCATTGATCTTTTTCGGTGAACCCACGGTTCATGTATCCGGAGATGGTTTGGGCGGAAGAAACCAGGAGCTTGCATTACGTATGGCATTTCGATTAAAAAATCTGGACTCAAATAATGATGTGGTTTTCCTGAGTGCAGGAACGGATGGCATTGACGGTCCTACCGATTCCGCTGGTGCAGTTGTTGATACACACTCAATTGAAAAAGCTTCAGAGAAAGGGCTGAATGCCATGTCATATCTTGAAAAAAATGACAGTTATCATTTTTTCAAAAAAGCAGGAGGTCACATCAAAACCGGCCCTACAGGAAATAATCTGATGGACTTACAAGTTGTATTGATCATTCCGAAATAACTGAATATTCATCATAAAATCAGTATCAGATTTACTGCCCGAATCACCACAGCTTTTTGTAACTTACCAAGTTGAAAAGAATCCATATACATTTACATTCAGACAGGTTCAGACTAATTATTCATGCAAACGTTTTCGCTGGAACCCGGTAACAAATCAAAAAGTGCCGGCCCCAACTTTCTTAATCATCTAAACGATCAGCAAAAAAAAGCAGTAGTTCACACAAACGGCCCGCTGCTTATCGTAGCCGGTGCAGGCAGCGGTAAAACCAGAGTGCTTACGTACCGCATTGCTTATTTGCTGCAGCAGCACAAGGCAGCGCCTCAGGAGATCCTGGCCCTGACTTTTACGAACAAAGCTGCACGCGAAATGCAGGATCGTATCCGAAATCTGATTGATGACCGAGCTTCAGGAATCTGGATGGGAACCTTTCATTCAATTTTCTCCAAAATTCTGCGTTTCGAAGCCGGAAAAATCGGTTTTCAGTCAAACTTCTCAATCTATGATACCAGTGATTCCGAGTCGGTGATCAAATTGATTTTAACGGAACTGAATTATGATCCCAGGGAAATTAAGCCAAGAACTATTCAGCGAAAGATCAGTGATGCAAAAAATGAACTGATTACACCCGGGATGTATAAGCAGCGTTTTGTTCATTCCACGCTTGATGATATTACTGCACAGGTTTTTGAAGTGTATGATATAAGGCTGAGACAGGCCAATGCCATGGATTTTGATGATCTGCTGATCAAGCCTATCGAACTTTTTGAAAAAGAACCGGAAACCCTTGAGATGTATCAGGACAGGTTCCGATACATTTTGATAGATGAGTATCAGGATACAAATCATGCCCAGTACAAAATGACCAAGATGCTTGCCGCAAAACATGAAAACATCTGTGTGGTTGGCGATGATGCACAAAGTATTTACTCATTTCGCGGAGCTGACATCACGAACATTCTGAATTTTAAGAGTGATTATGATGATGCAGTAGAAATACCTCTTGAGCAGAATTACAGGTCTACAAAACACATTTTGCAGTGTGCTGACTCGGTAATCAAAAACAACGAAAAACAGATTCAAAAAACCCTTTGGACAAATAATTCTGAGGGTGAACCGATTACGGTTCTTGAAAATTTTGATGAAAGAGATGAAGCCAATCGAATTGCCCAGCATATTCAAAATCTGAAACTGCGTGATGGAGCATCAAGTAATGATTTTGCGATTTTATACAGAACCAATTACCAAAGCCGGGTTTTTGAAGAAGCATTGCGCAGAAATAATATAGCATACCAGCTTGTGGGCGGTCTCTCCTTCTATCAGCGAAAAGAGATAAAAGATATTCTTGCCTATCTCACACTTCTTGTTAATCCTGAAGATGAACAGGCACTTTTACGCATTATAAATGAAC
>SLAU01000214.1 GCA_007126675.1 Balneolaceae bacterium | reverse complement strand
ATTTAATTACGAGACAATGAAAAGTTCTGCAAACCACCCCTTGCCCCTCCTTACGAAGGAGGGGAAACTCAAAAATATTAAACTGAAATTGTAAATTTAAAACTACGTATAAATACGGAGATAAGATGAAGCTATTCAACACACTTTTGGTTCTCACTTTAATATTAACCTTATACTCGTGCACTGATACTGACCCGATGAAAGACAACCCCTTTGCAACACCAAGTACACTTCCGTTCGAAGCTCCTGATTTTGATTCAATTGATGATTCCCATTACATGCCGGCCATGAAGGAAGGGATGAGGCTTCAGATTGATGAAATAGAAACTATCGCAGCCAATCCGGAAGCGCCAACATTTGAAAATACGATTGAAGCGATGGAGAAAAGCGGCGATCTGTTAACCAGGGTTCAGCGTGTGTTTTTTAATATGACGTCTGCACACACCAACGATAAAATTCAGGAGATACAGGCTGAGCTTGCTCCCAAACTTGCCGCACACAGTGATAATATTATGCTGAACAGAGATCTTTTTCAGCGGGTAGAGGTGATATACAATCAGCTGGATGAACTTGATCTTTCACCCGAAGCGCGTAAACTGGTTGAAGATACTCACAGAGATTTTATCCGGGCCGGCGCACAATTAAACGAGCAGCAGCAATCAAGAATGCGCGAAATTAATGAGCGTATTTCTGAGCTGACCACAAAATTCCAGGAAAATCTTCTTGCAATGACCAGAGAAAGATCGGTGGTGGTTGATGATGCTGATCTTTTAGACGGATTGAGCAGCGACCGGATTTCCGCTGCCCGTCAATCTGCTGAAAACAGAGGGTACGAAGGCAAATACCTTCTGTCCATCACAAATACTACCCGTCAGCCGGTTTTAACAAGCCTCAATAACCGTGATATGCGGCAGCGTGTCTGGGAAGCATCTGCATTTCGGGGAGTTGGTGAAGATGGCGGGATTGACACACGCCCCATCGTGCTTGAACTCACTGAGCTGCGTGCCGAACGTGCTGCATTACTCGGATACACGAACTATGCCGAGTATGCCCTTGAGCCGCAAACGGCACAAACACCTGATTATGTTTTGGAAATGCTGGAAGGCCTTTTCCCGTCGGTAATTGCAAATGCAGATTCCGAAGCGGAGCAAATTCAGCAGATGATGCGTGAGGATGGAATTGAAGATGACCTGCAGCCATGGGACTGGGAATACTACGCAGAGAAAGTGCGTAAAGCGAAATATGATATTGATGAATCGGAAGTTCGCCCCTATTTTGAACTGAACCGTGTGCTTGAGGATGGCGTATTTTACACGATGAACAGGCTGTATGGCATCACATTTGAGGAGCGGCACGATATTCCGGTTTACCAGGAAGATGTGCGGGTCTTTAACGTGTATGATCACGATGGTGAGCAGCTTGGGCTTTTTTATGCTGATTATTTTGAGCGCGACTCAAAAAGGGGCGGTGCCTGGATGAGTTCGTTTGTTGTGCAAAGCCATCTGCTTGATCAAAAACCTGTAATTGTTAATGTACTGAATATCCCACCGCCGGCTGAAGGTGATCCCGCACTAATCAGCTTCAGTAACGTAACCACGCTTTTTCATGAGATGGGGCATGCCGTTCACGGATTATTTTCGGATGTAACCTATCCCTCTCTTGCGGGTACATCGGTTCCGAGAGATTTTGTGGAATTTCCATCCACATTTGAGGAAGACTGGGCAATTCATCCCGAGGTGCTGGCAAATTATGCGGTTCACTACGAAACCGGTGAGCAAATACCACAGGAACTTCTCGACAGGGTAATTGCTGCACGGGAATTTAACCAGGGCTTTGATACTTATGAGTATCTGGGAGCCACAATGGTTGATATGGAATGGCACCTGCTCGGTATTGGTGAAAACTTTGAAGAAATTGATGTGGAAGAGTTCGAAAACAGCGCTTTGGTAAGGTACGGACTGGATGATCCTGCAATTCCACCCAGATACAAGTCACCGTATTTCGCTCACATTTTTGCGGGAGGCTACTCTGCAAATTACTATGCATATATCTGGAGTGAAGTATTGGCGGCTGATGCCTTTGCATTTATGGAAGAGCAGGGCGGGCTTACGCGCGAAAACGGGGATCGCTACAGGCACCATATTTTATCACGCGGAGGAAGCGCCGATGCGATGGATCTGTATCGTGAGTTCCGCGGCGGTGAGCCGGATGTACAACATCTGCTGCGCAGAAGAGGGTTGGAGTAAAATTTATAACCGCGGTTATTCTGAAACCGCGGTTTTTTTTTAACAACCTGAGCTTCCCCAGGCGATCCCTCATGGGGAGACATACAATCATTGGAATAAAAGTGACTTTGATTCAAGATAGGCGTCATCCCGGACGTAGCGTTAGCGAAGATCCGGGATCTCCTGCCGTTGATTTAGACTGGAGATGCCGGATCGGGGTCCGGCATGACGAAATTTATTATGTTATAAAACACCAATCGTCTTTTGGCGGCCAAATCAAAAACTTCTGTCCAAATCCACCTCACCTACCTGCTTCCAATCAGGTCATCCATCTCTTTGAGCAGCTCTCCGTAGCGGGTCCACTCACCGTTTTCGAGGGCTGAGCGCAGATCTCTCCAAAGCTCACGCAGCTGCTCCATTTCATGTGAGGTTACGGCAGCTTCGGCCGGCAGTTCAACATCCGCATCCGGATCAAGGCCCGGTGTTAAAGGCTGTGTTGAGGCTGCTGCAAGTGGTAAAAATCCGGCTTCGTCGCCAAACAGTTCAAGCATGGCACCCTCAATCGTAGGCTGCATTGCAATGTTGTCTCCAATCGCTACAATCACACGCTGCAACTGGGGAATGTCGACCCCCTCGGCCAGCAGGAATACCGGCTCCACATAGAGGAATGAATTCTCAATCGGAATCACCATCAGGTTTCCGCGTATTACACGAGAACCGCGCTGATCCCAAAGTGCAATCTGCCTCGATATTTCAGGGTCCTGATCAATCCGGGCCTCAATTTGGGCCGGGCCGTAAATCAGCCGGTCTTTTGGCAATTTATATGCCACCAGTTCACCGTACGATCCGGGATCAGATTTTGCAGCCAGCCAGGCGATCATATTATCCCGGTTTTCCGGAGTCAGCGGGCTGATCAGCATAAATTCAAGCTGCTCCTCTCCGGGCAGGCGGGCCAGAACATAATAGGGCTCCATCGTTATTTGGCGTCCGCCGTATTTTTCATTTGGCCTGGCCCATAGATCTTCCTGGTTGTAAAAAACCTGGGGCCTGGTCATGTGATAGCGGTTGAAGATCGCCATCTGAACTTCAAACAGATCCTGTGGATACCTGAAGTGTTCATCCATACCATCAGGTATATTATCAACACTCTTAAACAGATCCGGGAAGATTGACTGATAAACCTGTAATACCGGGTCCTCTTCATCTATTACATAGAAATCCACACTGCCTTCGTAGGCATCAACCACAATCTTCACGGAATTCCGGATATAATTGATCCGGCCTTCTTTCTGAGAATAGGGGAAATGTGATGAAACCGTATATGCATCCTGTATCCAGTAAAGCTTGCCGTTTCTGGATACCAGGTAGGGATCACGGTCCAGTTCAAGAAAGGGTGCTATCCGCGTTATTCGTTCCTGCACACTTCGCCAGATTTGCAGCCGGCTCTCATCATGGATGTAATCAGAAAGCAGGATGTTGATATCACCCAGCTCCCAGGCAAAAAGTAGTTTTTTGAACCAGCTGTCAAATTGAATTCCGCCCCGGCCGGAGTAGTGGGTGTACACATTATCATCGCCGGCAGGATAGTGAAGCTCCTCAACACCGGTGTTTACGATATAGTATCCGTCACTGTTTTCGCCGTAATAAATGGCGGGATTATCAATTCTTAAATCGGGGCTTGAGTATACCGGAGGCAGATCCCGTACAACCAGTATTGGCTCTCCCTGTCGGTTGGTTTCGGTTACCGGACTCATTGCAAGTCCGAATCCGTGTGTGTACTGCATGTGTCTGTTCACCCAGGTGTCGGACCGGCTTGGCAGTGTTCGAGCAATTTCACGTGCTGAAAGCATCATTTGAACAACTTCGCCGTCAACCGTGTAGCGATCGTTATCAACCGAATAGAATTCGTAGTATGATCGGATTTCCTGCAGCTGCTTGTACGTTTGGATCAGCAGCCTCGGATCCCACAAACGGATGTTGTCGATAGCATCCTGGTTATTCCGGATATCAGCGATAGAGAGGGTATCATCAGCCTGGTATTCCACTTCCCGAACATTATCAAGGCCGTATGCAAGGCGGGTCATCTCGATGT
>SLAU01000281.1 GCA_007126675.1 Balneolaceae bacterium | reverse complement strand
GTTCATTTATAATGCGTAAAAGTGCCTGTTCATCTTCAGGATTAACAAGAAGTGTGAGATAGGCAAGAATATCTTTTATCTCTTTTCGCTGATAGAAGGAGAGACCGCCCACAAGCTGGTAAGCAATATTATTCCTTCGCAAAGCTTCTTCAAAAACCCGGCTTTGGTAATTGGTTCTGTATAAAATCGCAAAATCATTGCTTGACGCCCCATCACGAAGCTTCAGGTTTTGAATATGCTGGGCAATACGGTTGGCTTCATCTCTTTCATCAAAATTTTCCAGAACCGTAATTGGTTCGCCCTCAGAATTGTTAGTCCAAAGGGTTTTTTGAATCTGTTTTTCGTTGTTTTTGATAATCGAATCAGCACATTGCAAAATGTGTTTTGTAGAACGGTAATTCTGTTCAAGTGGAATTTCTACTGCGTCATCATAATCGCTTTTAAAATTCAAAATGTTCGTGATGTCAGCTCCGCGAAACGAGTAAATGCTCTGTGCATCATCGCCTACCACGCAAATATTTTCATGTTTTGCGGCAAGCATCTTGGTCATTTTATACTGGGCATGATTGGTATCCTGATACTCATCAATCAAAATGTAACGGAACCTGTCCTGATACTTCTCAAGGGTTTCCGGTTCGTTTTCAAAAAGTTCAATCGGTTTGATCAGCAGATCATCAAAATCCATTGCATTGGCCTGTCTCAGCCTTATATCATACACTTCAAAAACCTGTGCAGTAATATCATCAAGCGTGGAATGAACAAAACGCTGCTTATACATTCCCGGAGTAATCAGTTCATTTTTTGCATCACTGATTTTTCGCTGAATAGTTCTTGGCTTAATTTCCCTGGGATCATAATTCAATTCCGTTAAAATCAGTTTTATGGCTGACTCGGAATCACTGGTGTCATAGATTGAAAAATTTGACTGGAATCCGATTTTTTCGGCTTCGAATCGCAGTATTTTGGAGAAAATAGAATGAAAGGTACCCATCCAGATTCCTGAAGCTCGCTCATCAATCAGGTTTCGGATACGATCCTGCATTTCGCGTGCAGCTTTGTTCGTAAAAGTGAGAGCCAGGATTTCCTGAGGCGCTGCCTTATGCTGCTGCAGTAAATATGCAATGCGGTACGTAAGCACTCTGGTTTTGCCGCTGCCTGCACCGGCTACGATAAGCAGCGGGCCGTTTGTGTGGACTACTGCTTTTTTTTGCTGATCGTTTAGATGATTAAGAAAATTGGGGCCGGTACTTTTCGATTTATTACCGGGTTCCAGCGAAAAAGTTTGCATGAATAATTAGTCTGAACCTGTCTGGATGTAAATGTACATGGATTCTTTTCAACTTGGTAAGTTACAAAAAGCTGTGGTGAATCGGGCAGTAAATCTGATACTGATTTGTATGATATATATTCAGCTATTTCGGAATAATTAAAGCAACCTGTAAATCCATCAGGTTATTTCCGGTCGGGCCGGTTTTGATGTGGCCTCCTGCTTTTTCGAAAAAATGATAGCTGTCATTCTCTTCAAGATATGACCCGGCATCCAGCCCTTTCTCAGTGGCTTTTTCAATTGTGTTTGTATCAACAACAGCACCGGCAGCATCGGTTGGGCCGTCTATACCATCGGTTCCTGCACTCAGAAATACCACATTATTTTTAGAATCCAGATTTTGTAATCGAAATGCCATGCGTAAAGCAAGTTCCTGATTTCTTCCGCCCAATCCATCTCCGGTTACATGAACCGTGGGTTCACCGAAAAAGATCAATGCTGTTTTTTTATCGGTGTTAAGATGAGTATTTACACTTTTGATTATTAACCGTTCAAGATCTTCGATCGGGCCAGACCAGGGTTCTTTGTGTATGATAGTATTAAGATTAAATTCCTCAGCTATTTCTCCGGCTTTTTTGGCCATTTCCCCTGCGGAAGCAATTAAAAAAGTATGGTGGTCTTTAAAATCTTTTGTGATGAATAAGTCCGGTTTCTTTTTCTCGGCTTCTGATTCTTTTTCAAGAAAATCTCTGACGCCGGAAGGGACGGAATCAAAAATTTCCAACTTTTTTAATTCACTGATAGCATCAACCGGAGATACTTTTTGAGCAATCGACGGCCCGCTGCCAACCATCGTTAAATCATCATCAGGGATATCGGATATTATCAGATCGATTAGCGTGGTGTGATTCAGATAGCTGAGAAACCTTCCGCCTTTTACCTGTGAAAGAGGTTTTCGAACAGTATTGATTTGATGAATTGTAGCACCCGATTCGATCAGCAATTTGTAAACCTCGCGGATTTCATCAACGGTCAGCGGTTCTGCAGGCAGACAAAAAAGGGAAGAGGTGCCTCCCGAAACAAGATTTATCACAACTGATTGATCTGGTATAGATTTTGTGAAATTTATCAATTCACGGGATGCATCCACGCTTTTTTGATCCGGCAGGGGGTGAGTGCCCTGCATAACACGCACTTTACCAGATATATCTGCCTCTTGATTTGGGCTGATGACCAATCCATCCACAATTTTTTCCGCCAGTATTTCTTCAACTGCTTTTGCCATTGTATGCGATGCTTTGCCTGTGCCAATCAGGTAAACCGGACGTTCTTTAATTTCAAATTTCTGATTCTGGATATTCAGCAGTCCACTCTGTTCATCAAAGTTTAGAATACCCGGTAAACTTTTTTCAGGATCAACAAAGCGAAGTGTTTTTTCGAAAATAGAGCGAGCAGTTTCAGAGTTATTCATGTCAGAATTAAAGTTTGAGTCAGAAAAATAAATCTAAATTATTTAAGCGAAATTCGATGAATTCTACCTTTTTGGACAACCTTGTCTCCTGGCTTTATCAGCGGCTGGAGATCCCGGGTAAAACTCATATTTAATAAGATATCGAAGTTCATAAATTGATGGTATCTTTGAACAGAACGGTAAATGGAATAAAATCAGTCGAAAATGAAGAAAGTTATTGTTACCGGTGCTTCAAGAGGAATCGGAGAATCGATCACTTCATTATTTTTGGAACGTAATTTTAAAGTTATCGGAACGGCTGTAAAGTCTTCGTTTCCTGATAGTTTTTTAAATAATGAAAATTTCAGCGGTATTCATGCAGATCTGAATGATATTGAAGATCTGAGCAGTACACTTAAAGAATTGATCATCAAAGAAAAACCGGATGTACTGGTAAATAATGCAGGTGTTTTTGAGGCTTGTGATTTTGAAGAATCCGATGAAAAATGGCTGCAGAACTGGGACAGAACACAATCAATCAACCTGAGATCTGCAGCTTTGTTGTGCAAATGGTTTACAAGTATGCATCTACAAGATGGCAATGAAGGGGTGATCATCAATATTGCTTCCCGCGCTGCTTACCGGGGAGACGGAACCGATTACACATCATACGCTGCATCAAAAGGCGGACTGGTTGCGTTTACCAAAAGTATAGCACGTGGTTATGGCCGCAAGGGGATTTATGCATATTCTGTTGCTCCCGGATTTATTGAAACCGATATGGCGGTCAAAGAAATAGAAAAAATCGGCAGAGAACGAATTACTTCAAATTCTGCTTTTGATGAGATAACAAAACCACATGAAATTGCCGAGCTTGTATGCTGGCTGGCAGAGGGGAAAGTAACACATGCCACCGGATCAACATTTCATGTAAATGGCGGCTCATACGTAATTTAAGAAACTCACTTAAACATTTTATAATAGTAAGATGACGATTCAGAACAGGAAAAAAGATCATGTTGATGTTTGCCTGAATGATGATGTGAATTATCAACAGAATAACGGATTGCAGGATTATCAATTTGTCCACAATGCATTACCTGAGGTAGATTTTGATGAGGTTACTACAGAGGCCGAATTGCTGGGCCGCACTTTTTCGTTTCCGCTTTTTGTCTCTTCTATGACCGGAGGATATTCTGAGGCCGGCAGTATCAATTCACAAATTGCAGAGTTTTGTGAAAAAAATAATTTGCCATTTGGAGTTGGCAGCCAAAGGGCAATGCTCGAGCATCCGGAAGAGCGTGAGAGTTTTGCAATCGTCAGAGAAAAAGCACCTACTGCATTTATTGCTGCAAATATTGGCGGCGCCCAGCTGATAGGCGGTCTCTCCGATGAGGATTTAAATTTGATGGTGAATACGATAAAGGCAGACGCTGTCATCGTTCATCTAAATCCCCTGCAGGAACTGATACAGCCGGAAGGTGACCGAAACTTTTCCGGAATTGAGCAGGGAATAAGAAAATTAGTTGTAGACAGCGAAGTGCCGGTTATTGTGAAAGAGACCGGAGCGGGAATCAACAGTGAAGTGGCCCGCCGGTTACTGGCAGCCGGAGTGCAGGTGATTGATGTGGCTGGAGCCGGAGGTACGAGCTGGGCTAAAGTTGAAAACAAGAGGAGAAAGGATTTCGGAGTTTTTGAATCATTTGATAACTGGGGGATTCAAACCGCAGACTGCGTAGAACAGATTAATAACTTACGAGAAGTTTACCGGTTTGAACTGATTGCTTCAGGTGGTGTCTACAGTGCACACGATATGGTAAAGTCGATTTGCCTTGGTGCCGATTTTACTGCAAATGCCCGGCCTGTTATACAAGCTCTGTTTAACGGCGGCCTCGAAAATCTTCAGCAACTCTTTGATACCTGGACTCATCAAACACGTATGATTCTTACTCTTTTAGGTTGCAAAAATCTGAAACAGTGTAATCAAAACCATTTGATTAAATAGTAGGAGTTCATTTTCTCAATTTTGTATATTTGACCGTCATTTATAAAGAATAAATTATCATTGGATTTTTTATCACCTTACGTTCAGCAAATAGAGAAGAATCTGTCTGAACTATCATTACCAAAATCACCGGCTACACTTTACGATCCACAGAGATATCTGCTCGAAACAGGCGGCAAACGAATCCGTCCCGTTCTTACTTTAATAGCATGCGGACTGTGTAAAGGAGATACCCAAAATGCTATTCCGGCAGCTATTGCAGTAGAACTGCTCCACAATTTCACGTTGATGCATGATGACATCATGGATCAGGCAGAAAGCCGGAGGGGGCGTGCATCGGTTCATCTGAAATGGAATACATCAACGGCTATTCTCTCCGGAGACAGTATGTACACGCAAGCTTTGCTCCAGGTTCATAAAATTCCGGAAGATGTTGATTATAAAAAGGTAGCACTGGTATTTCTTGAAGGGATAAACCGGGTTTGCGAAGGGCAGGCCCTGGATATGGAGTTTGAAGAAAGAGAGAGCGTAAGCATTGATGAATACCTGGAGATGATAAGCGGGAAAACCTCGGCACTTTTGAGTGCAGGCATGCAGATGGGCGGAATAATTGCCGGTTCTGAGTCTTCAGGAATTGAAAAACTGGCAAAATTGGGAGATACATTGGGTCTCGCATTTCAGATCCAGGATGATTGGTTAGATATTGTAGCCGATCCCGATAAATTTGGCAAGAAAACAGCAGGAGATGTCTTTGAAGGAAAAAAAACATACCTGATGATTTCATTACTAAACTCCTGCAATAAAGAAGAAAAAAAATGGTTACTCAATTGCCTTAAAAATAAACCACTTGCAAAACCGGATGTGGATAAGGTGATTGAGCTTTATAAAAAATATGATATCCTCGAATCTGCAGCGGCACTGAAAGACAGTTATTACTCAGAAGCTGAAAACATTCTGAATACATTTGAAGAATCGGGATATAAACAAGATCTTAAACAACTTATAGAAACCCTTAAAGCACGTGAATATTAAACTGATGCGCACAATTTTAATTTTGCTCTCTGCAGCTTTTATTTTTACATCCTGCAGAAGTTCTGATTTGATCCGGCCCGGCGACTCGCTCGAAGTAGCCTTTGAAAAATCGATGAACCAATTTGAAAACGAAAACTGGTCGGATGCAGCCCGAGCTTTTGAAACTGTGGTCTCCATTGGGCGGGGCACTGATATAGGTCAGGATGCTCAGTTTTATCTTGCAGAAAGCTATTTTAACGGACGAAGATACCTGATTGCTGCTTCAGAATATGAGCGCTATGCACAATTTTATCCGCGATCGCCACGCCGTGAAGAAGTAGATTTTAAAGCTGCTCTTAGTTACTACAATCTCAGCCCAAGATATAAGCTTGATCAAACCTACACAAAGCAGGCACTTGAAAGATTCAGGCTTTTCAATACAAGGTACCCGAATTCTGATCGTGTGAGCGAATCCGGCGAATACATTACTGAGCTCAGGAATAAATTGGCCCGTAAAAATTTCTCAGCGGGTGAGTTTTACATGCGCACATCCAGATACAATGCCGCAGCCGTCTATTTTGATATGGTGATCGATGAATTTCCCGACTCGCGCTGGGCTGAAAGAGCACTTGTGAAGCAGATTGAAGCATATATACTATTTGCAGATAATAGTATTCCAAATCGCCAGAAAGAACGATATGAGAAAGCACTGGATAGTTACAGTACCTATCTTCAGTTGTTTCCCCGCGGAGAAAACCGTAGCAGGGCAGAAGAACTGCACGACCGTGCACAAAACGAAATTGACCGCATTGAAAGGCGGGATGGCTCTGTAGCACAAAGCGATCGGTAAATGTGAAAAACCGGGTTGGCATATTTGGCGGTTCATTTAACCCGGTGCATTACGGCCACATAAAAGTGGCCGAATCTTTTTTAAAAAGTAACATTATCAATCAGCTGTTACTTTTGCTTACCCCGAATCCGCCTCATAAAAAATCTGAACATCAGGTACCATATGCCCATAGATATGAAATGCTTAAAATAGCTTTTCAAAATGACGATCGTGTAACTGTAAGTGATCTTGAGACTAAGCTGCCAACTCCTTCTTATACACTTCAAACTATCCGGCATTTGAAAAGTGAATATCCCGAAACCACTTTTTTTCTATGTATTGGAGAAGACAGTATTCAAAATTTCCACAAATGGTATAAATTTGATGAGATACTGAAATTAGTACCACTATTGGTTGCCGAAAGGCCTGGTTGCGACAGTTCAGGTATTGACAGTAAGATTCTGGAACGTGCAATTTTTGTTGAGCATCAGCCTGTAAATATTTCCTCAACTGAAGTCAGACAAGCTGATGATTTGCTCAACTCTGATAAATTAATTCCAGCCAACGTACTGCAGTATATAAACAAACATAATCTCTACAGATGAAACGGTCAGACTTCCTGAAATATGGCGGAGCTGCTATGCTCACTCCCTTTATTCCTTTCGGAAACAGTAAAGGATATCCGCTTGCCGAAAGAGTTATTCCAGCTGGGCTAAAACCGGGAGATACGATTGGCCTCACAGCACCGGCAGGAATCGTGTTTGATGATGATGAGTTCGACAGGATGGAAGAGATACTCGAAGAATTTGGCCTGAACGTGAAATTTGGCAAGCATGTAAAGAAGCGTCACGGATATTTTTCGGGTACAGATGAAGAAAGGGCAGAAGACCTGAATAATATGTTTTCTGATGATTCTGTGGATGGAATTATGGCAGTGCGCGGAGGCTGGGGTTGTGCCAGAATTTTGCCGCTTTTGGATTTTGATATTATCCGAAAGAACCCGAAGGTTTATTGCGGTTTCAGTGATAATACAACACTACATCATTCATTCCTTGCTTTTAGCGGATTGGTATCCTATCACGGGCCAAATGGTAATTCTGACTGGTCGGATCTGACAAAAGAGTATTTCAATAAAGTGATCATGAGAGGGGAGATGGCTGAGTTTATCTCAAAAAGTGAAGTTAAAACCATTAACCCGGGCAAAGCTGAAGGAATCTTAATTGGCGGAAATTTGACAATTTTGACTACAGGCATGGGTACAATGTACCAGGCATCTGCGGAGAATGTAATTCTTTTTGTGGAAGATATCGGTGAGCGCACGTATAAAATTGACCGAATGCTCACACACCTTTCAAGAGCGGGAGTATTGGATAGAATTAGTGGTTTCGTGTTTGGCAAGTGTACAGATTGCTCGGCAGGAAATGATCCCACTTTCAGCCTGAAGGAAGTATTAGAGCAGCATCTGAAGCCTTTGGGTATCCCGGCCATCATGAATGCGGATATTGGCCATGATAAACACAACTTTACGCTGCCACAGGGATTAAAAGTCAGTCTCGATACGGGTCGTGGTTCTATTAAGCTGCTTGAGAAGCCGGTAGCTTAACCCGGATATCTCACAAAAAGTAAGTTAAACAAGATGTAATTTTATGATCATTTATGATCAGATCTCATCTTCTTCAAGTCGCCATGCCACTGTAGCTTTCCTTTCAGATTTTTGATGTTTTCCTGTTTTTTCCGTTGAACTAACAACTTTAAACCTTCTTCAATTACTTCTATTTTGGTATTGAACCGACTCAGACTCAACGCTTCTGCCATTAATTTGTCATTAATATTGATGTTAATCCTCATGATGTCTTTGATTGTTTTGTCATCATTAATTTGTATACATGAACAATGAAGTCAACCCGATGTTGTGCCGTACTTATGAAGAGTAAAGTTAGACAAGAATTTGTAATAAAACTGTTTGAGGGTGATCGATTGAATAAGAAGGGACTAAGATTTAGATCAAATAATCAACTACTCTCCAGCTCTTTCATCATCTGCTTTAATCTCTCTTTCCTGATTTCCTCTTTGTTCGCACTCTTGATCCACCACAAATAATCGATCTGAGTGTAGGCGGGCTTTTTTCGGTAACTGTCCATCAGGTTATTTTCTTCCAGAGCATTTTTGACAAAATCCGGCATTTCGTAAAGCGGTCGTTTAATTTTAGGAAAATCAGCACTCATTGTCTTAGAACCGTTTTTAGAACTCTTTCTTTCTTTCTTTAATCTATCAATTCTTGAAATGTTTCTTCTCTTCCTGAAAATCCTCATCAGATATCAAACCCTGTTGCCAAAGTCCGGTTAAATAATCCATTTTATCCAAAGTGCCGGGAGGGGCAGGTGGTTCCGGACGTTTCGGTATTTTTTTTGATTGTTCATTTCGTTTTTTTTCTGCTTCAACTGCATGGCGTATAGTTTCAGCCAGTTGTTCAGGTTCTTCTTGTCCTAACAGTTTTATTTCGTGGTCATCAGAAGTTATGATTACATCGCCAATCCCAAACAGTTTGTGAAATACATTTTGAGCCACTGATATTTCTGTAATGTTTGCCAGATCTACAGAGTTAGAAAATGTTCGGTCCAAACATTTTATCCGGCGATTAGTGACTGTGTAGAGATAGGAGCGCTGGGTGTTGTAAACTCTCCAGATAATAAAGAAACCAAGGCCAAGTAAAGGGATCAGTAAAACTCCGATGGCATAGCCCCAAAACCATCGTTTCCAGCTTGCCCGTAATTTTATTGAATCTGTCATGATTTTATTATTCTGTTTAAGAATTAAACAATTTCAATTTATCTCGGTTTCCAGGGTGTTTCTTCTTCACCACAATATTTATTCTCAAATCGTGCCAATACAAACAGTAAATCTGACAACCTGTTCAAATAAACAATATTATCCGGATGAACATCATCTTTGTTAGAAAGTGCAACCGTTTCTCTCTCAGCTCTTCTGCATACGGTTCTTGCAAAGTGAAGGTGAGCGCCACTCGGTGAGCCTCCCGGAAGGATGAATGACTTCAGAGGATTAAGTTCTTCCTCCATAATGTCGATCGTTTCTTCAAGTTTCCGAATTTGTTGCTTGCCGATCCGGTCAATTTTTGCTTTTTCTGGATTTGGTGTTGCAAGGTCTGCCCCGATTACAAAAAGATCATTCTGCACCCGATTCAAAATATTTTTGCCGGTCTCAGTCAAATCATAAGTCAGAATCAAACCAATGGCAGAATTTAATTCATCCACAGTTCCATAGGCATTTATTCTGATGTCGCTTTTATCGGTCTTTGTTCCGCCAAACAAAGCTGTTTTGCCAAGGTCACCTTTCTTTGTGTATATCTTCATATCGTAAATTTTTTAGCGTTAGTTATAATTGAAACGGCGATGTGAATGCATTCATTCAGTTACCGGTAATATGAAAATTAGTATTCAACTCATCTACACTATTGAGCTGATGTTTTACTGATTCTATTTTACTTTTAAATTCATCGAGCTTCTCTTCAGGGCAGGCAACTTTAAGAGTTACGGCTTCCTTGTAATCCGCTTCTAATTCAATCCATGAAAATTGATGCTTTAGCGTATCAATTAAACTTTGTTTGTCATAGTTGAAGGATATTAAGAATTCCTGAACCGGTATCACTTTTTTAAAGAACGCACTTTCGCTACAAAGTTTAGCAGCTTTCCCATAAGCATCAATCAGTCCTGATTTACCAAGTTTGGTTCCGCCATAATATCTGACCACGATTGCTATTACATTTATGAGATTTTCTGATTTTAGCACGTTTAATAACGGCGCACCTGCAGTGCCTGATGGCTCTCCGTCATCTTGTGAAAATTCAGAAATTTCAACCGGATTCACTCTGAATGCATAACAGTGGTGTGTGGCATCATGATACTCATCACGATACCGATTTACTAATTCATCGGCTTGGTCAACATTTTTGCAGGGCAGCAAAAAGCCAAAAAACTTTGAACCTTTTACTCTGTAATCAGAAGTGCTGATTGAAGTTATCGTAAATAAATTGTCGATGATTGATGAGTTAATTTATACCATATGTTTACGATGAAAAGTAAGAGATTAGGACAGACCGAAAAATTTTTTTAAGTAATTTCAGGTTTTTATAGTTCAATTATTTAGAAGGTTTCTTAATAAGCTTTTCACTAAAGTTGAAAACGCTTCTACCTTGCCTTTTGTCTTAAATAAGGCGATTTTTAGGTGCTAACTAATGGGAACCAAACATAATTCTGCGCTGTTTTTTTGCTGGTTCCCATGCACTGATTCTAACTGAATATTTAAATCGACTATGCCAACTTTACTACAGGCTGCAACTTCTCAGGTGGGGCGCAAAATTTTAACCGGTCTCACCGGTGTTTTTCTTGTACTGTTTATCATTTTTCACCTTGGCGGTAACCTGGCAATTTTCGGAGAGCCGGATGCTATGAATCGCTATTCTATGATTCTCCACGATTTTGGACCTCTTTTATGGGTTGCAAGAATTGGGCTTTTAGCTGTATTTCTGATTCATGCATGGATAGGAATTTCCATCTGGCTAAAAAAACGAAAAGCCCGACCAGAAAACTACGCTGTATATAGCAGTAAGGGCGGTCCAAGCAAGCAAAGCCTCAGCTCCAGAACAATGGCTTTTACAGGGATTGTTCTATTGATATTTGTGATTTTTCACATTAACACCTTTGCACTGGGAGATATGGAAACAGTGTTAATTGATGGCAGAGAAACCCATGATGTGAAAGCACTTGTTATCGATACTTTTTCCAACAGTGCTTTTTATGCTTTTGGTTATGCGTTTACAATGCTATTACTTGGAGCTCATCTTGGCCATGGAGTGTGGAGTGCTTTTATATCACTCGGTATGAGCGGTAAAAAGTCATCAGCCATCATGTACACGGTGGGAACAGTTATTGCTATTGTTCTTGCAGTAGGTTTTCTCTTCATACCGCTATACATCTATTTTGGCGGTGGGTGTGAAGCAGCCCTGATTCAATGTACCTAACCTTTTTGAAACTGAACACGTAATCCGATATGAAATTAGATCCTAAAGTACCCTCAGGACCATTAGAAACGAAATGGAGCAACTATCTGCGCGATGTAAAACTTGTATCGCCTAACAATAAAAGAAAGCATAAAATAATCGTTGTGGGAACGGGTCTTGCAGGTGCATCAGCCGCGGCCAGCCTTGCAGAACTTGGATACAATGTGCAGACCTTCTGTATTACGGATTCTGCACGGCGTGCTCACAGTATTGCAGCACAGGGTGGTATTAACGCTGCAAAGAATTATCAAAATGACGGCGACAGTGTTTGGCGTTTGTTTTACGATACGATAAAAGGCGGAGATTATCGCAGCAGGGAATCAAATGTGTACAGGCTGGCAGAAAATTCAAACCAAATTATTGATCAGGCTGTGGCCCAGGGTGTACCATTTGGACGTGATTACGGTGGATTACTTGACAACCGTTCTTTTGGTGGTGCTCAGGTTTCACGAACATTTTATTCGCGAGGGCAGACAGGACAGCAATTGCTTCTCGGTGCATACCAGGCAATGATGAGAATGGTTCATGCAGGGAAAATAGAAAGTTACGTACGGCACGAAATGTTAGACCTCGTTGTAATCGATGGTAAAGCAAGAGGAATCATCACCCGTGATCTTGTAGATGGCTCAATCAATAAGTGGGAGGCAGATGCGGTAATTCTTTGCACCGGCGGATATGGTAATGTGTTTTACCTTTCTACAAATGCCAAGAATTCAAATGTAACTGCTGCCTGGAGATGCCACAAGCGCGGAGCAGCATTTGCAAATCCATGTTTTGTACAGATCCACCCAACCTGTATTCCCGTTTCCGGTGATTATCAATCCAAATTAACTCTGATGAGTGAGAGTTTGCGAAACGACGGACGTGTTTGGGTTCCGAGAGATCCTGAGGATTCGCGGCCACCAAATGAGATTCCGGAAGAAGATCGCTATTACTATCTCGAAGAACGCTATCCGAGTTTCGGAAACCTTGTGCCTCGTGATGTGGCTTCAAGAAATGCAAAGTTAGTTACCGATGACGGTATGGGGGTAGGTGATTCAGGGCTGGCTGTATACCTGGATTTCCGTGATGCCATTAAGCGTGATGGTAAAGACGCAATTAAAGCGAAGTATGGAAACCTGTTTGATATGTATGAGAATATCACAGATGATAATCCATATGAAGTACCAATGAGAATTTTCCCGGCTGTTCACTATACAATGGGCGGCCTCTGGGTTGATTATAACCTTATGAGCAACATTCCCGGTTTATTTGTAGCCGGCGAAGCAAACTTCTCTGATCATGGAGCGAACCGTTTGGGTGCAAGTGCTTTAATGCAGGGGTTGTCAGATGGGTACTTTATCATTCCTTACACTGTTGGCGATTATATAGCCGGTGAGGAATTGCCAAAAGTCTCAAAAGATCATGAAGCCTTTGATGAAGCTGCAAAAGATTCACAGGAACAGCTTGATAAATTGTTGAATGTTAAGGGCGATAAAACGGTTATTGAATTCCATCGCGAGCTCGGAAAAATTATGTGGGATAAGGTTGGAATTTCCCGCAGCAAAGAAGGCCTCGAGCAAGCAATAGAAGAAATCCGCTCTTTACGAGAAGAATTTTGGCAGAATGTTCGTGTACCCGGTGACGCAAATTACTACAATAAGTATTTAGAATTTGCAGCAAGGGTTGCCGATTATTTTGAACTGGCTGAATTAATGGCACTGGATGCGCTCGACAGGGACGAATCCTGTGGTTGCCACCTGCGTGATGAATTCCAAACTGAAGAAGGTGAAGCGATACGTAATGATGAAAAATATGCATATGTATCTGCCTGGGAATTTTTGGATGTAAACGGAAAACTTGAAACCAAACTCCACAAAGAAGATCTCAACTTTGAGTTTGTGGAACTGAAACAAAGAAGCTACAAATAACAGGATTTTTTATGAGTACAATGACGATAAACCTGAAAATATGGCGTCAAAAAAACACTGAAGCAAAAGGCGAATTCCAGGTGTACAAACTCAATGATGTAAATGAGCATATGTCATTTCTGGAAATGCTTGATGTTTTAAATGAGAATCTCATTAAAGAAGGCAAAGACCCTGTAGAGTTTGATTATGATTGTCGTGAAGGCATTTGTGGATCCTGTAACCTTGTGGTAAACGGTAGAGCCCATGGGCCTAAGCGATTAACTGCCGTTTGTCAGTTGCATATGCGAACTTACAGCGATGGAGATACCATTGTTATTGAGCCGCCCCGTGCTGCTGCTTTCCCGGTGATTAAAGACCTTGTTGTTGACCGTTCAGCATTCGACCGGATTATTGAAGCCGGCGGTTATGTTTCTGTTAAAACCGGTGCTGCTCCTGAAGCAAATCTTATTCCTGTTCAAGAAGAAGTTGCAAATCAAGCATTCGACTATGCTACATGCATTGGCTGTGGTGCTTGTGTTGCAGCATGCCCCAACTCTTCAGCATCTTTGTTCACTGCTTCAAAGCTTGCTCACTTAAATCGTCTTCCGCAAGGAAAGCCTGAAAGAGAAAAGCGAACAGTTGCAATGGTTCAGCAAATGGAAGCTGAAGGTTTTGGTGATTGCTCCAACTACGCAGAGTGCGAAGCTGTATGCCCTGTGGGTATCAGTATTTCATCTATTGCTGAAATGAGGAAAAATTACTTAAAAGCAATTTTCTGATAGTTTTACTGAATTCATTCAGAAGTTTTAGAAAAGCCGGAGTTTCGAACATTGGAATCTTAAGTTTCGGAACTCCGGTTTTTTTTATGTGGTTCTTTCTATAAAAATGCCGCGTCCGTTTCTCTCATCCATTGATAACAAACTGCAAAAGCAAAACCTCAACTCTTTTAGCAAAGTTGTTTTTATTCTTCACGATCAGTTAAACCTGTCAGCCTGGCCGGATTGGATCAGTGAAGAAAAACCACTTTTGATTTTCATGGAGTCGCGGAAAAAAGGTGAAGAGATTCCTCATCACAAAATCAAAGCTACATATGTGCTGAGCAGTATGCGCCACTTTGCTCTTGAGTGTGCGGATGAAGGATTTCCGGTTTTGTATCACTCAACACCAAACCATTTTGATGACGGTATCAGGGAGATTACTGACGGGTATGAAGGAACGTTCTATTTTATGACTCCATCCGAATGGGATTCCCGTGAACGCCTGAGATCTATTGAGGCGGAAAGTTTTCAGATAGAAGAAATCCCGAATGGATTTTTTATGGCTGATGCCGAAAAGTGGAAAGATGAGATAAAGCCCGGATACCGTATGGAGTATTTTTACCGTGAAATGAGAAAAAAAACCGGGTACCTGATGGATGGAGACAACCCGGAAGGAGGAGATTGGAATTATGATGATCAAAACAGAGAATCACTCCCAAAGGGGCATCCGGTTCC
>SLAU01000379.1 GCA_007126675.1 Balneolaceae bacterium | reverse complement strand
CTGGATGCTATCTCAAAGCCATTCAAAACTATCTTTAACGGGCAACTATATCTTGTACTGTAAAGCACACCATCAACCAGAGTAACACCTTGTACATTCAGAAAAAGATCACTTGCCCGAACTACATGCTGGTCTTTTAAGTCGTCTCTTGTTATAAACCTTCCAACGCTTGCGCGTTTTCTTGCGGTAAAACGTACATTATCCAGGTAGTCATCGATCAGCATTTCATTATAGCGTTCGGCCATTACAGTCAGTTCATCCAGGATTAAATCCTCTTCCTGCATGAGTAATCGCGCACGAAGAGTATCATTTTCTGCAATAGTGAGCGGTCCGCCTTCAAAGTTTAAATACCCGATTCGCATCACTTGAACAAAATAATCACCCGGAGAGGGTGCGGTTATTTCGTAAAATCCGTCTTCATCACTCGAAGTATGTGCTACACGTTCACGGTTTGCATCATTAAGTATAATAACAGCAAATGGGATAGGCTCCCATGTTATTTCATTTTGAACATGACCATTTATTACCTGAGCAAATAGCGTATTTGGTAAACAAAGCAGGCAAATGATGAATGTCAGAATCCCACCCCTTAAATGTGTAGTCATCTATTTGATCAGTTAAATTATATTTTCTGTAAGTGTAGTTTAATTTATCACTTTGCCCTATCGCATAAACATGCAATAGTAATCTTTATCCGGTAACTTTTTTCCTTATCTTTTACGATAGTAAAAAAATTGAACTTTTAGAATAGAATCATCTCTGAATGAGCACATACGAACCACTGGCCATCGAAAAGAAATGGCAAACCTACTGGCTGGAAAAGAAAACATTTAAAACAGAAACAGATAAAGAGAAGCCCAAGTATTATATCCTCGATATGTTTCCCTACCCAAGCGGATCGGGACTGCATGTTGGCCACCCTGAAGGTTATACCGCCACAGATATTCTGGCGCGCTACAAGAGAATGAAAGGTTTTAATGTTCTGCACCCTATAGGCTGGGATGCTTTTGGATTGCCGGCCGAACAGTATGCGGTAAAAACAGGAACCCATCCGCGCGAAACCACAGAAAACAATATCAAACGATTTCGTGAGCAGCTTCAAATGCTCGGCTTTTCCTACGACTGGGACCGTGAAGTAAATACAACCGACCCCGATTATTACAAATGGACACAGTGGATTTTTCTGAAACTCTTTGAAAAAGGCCTGGCCTACGAAGATGAAGCGCCAGTGAACTGGTGTCCCGAACTGGGAACTGTGCTCGCAAACGAAGAGGTAATTGACGGTAAAAGTGAAGTTGGCGGTTATCCGGTAATCAGAAAACCGATGCGGCAGTGGATGCTGAAGATTACCGAATACGCCGAGGAACTGCTGGAAGGTCTTGATGATCTTGAATGGCCTGAAAGCACCAAAGAGATGCAGCGCAACTGGATTGGAAAATCGATAGGGGCAGAAATAGATTTTCAGATTAAGGATTATGATGAAAAAATTCGTGTGTTTACCACACGCCCTGATACCATATTTGGTGCCACGTATATGGTTCTAGCGCCTGAACATCATCTGGTTAAAGAAATTACCTCAAAAGATTATAAGGATAAGGTAGAAGAATATATAAAAGAAGCAGGGCTTAAATCAGACCTTGAAAGACAGGAACTTTCAAAAGAAAAGTCTGGCGTGTTTACAGGTGCGTATGCGATTAATCCAGCCAATGGAAAAGAAATACCAATTTGGATTGCTGATTATGTTCTTGCCCATTATGGAACCGGTGCAATTATGGCTGTACCCGGGCAGGATGAACGGGACTGGGAGTTTGCAGAAGCTTTTGACCTGCCCATAATCCGAACCGTTCAGCCGCCAGATGATTTTGAAGGGAAAGCTTATATAGAAGATGGTCCGGCTATTAACAGTGATTTTCTGAACGGTTTGCACATTCCGGAAGCAAAAAACAAAATTACGGAATGGCTCGAAGAAAATGGCGTAGGTAAGAAAAGCGTTAACTACAAACTCAGAGACTGGCTGTTTTCGCGGCAGCGCTACTGGGGTGAACCTTTTCCTATAATTCATGTAGATGGCAAACCAAAAGCAGTTCCCGAAGAAGAATTGCCCGTAACCCTGCCCGATGTTGACCGTTTCCAGCCAACTAAAACCGGTGAACCGCCGCTGGCAAATGCAACAGATTGGGTTGAGACTACGGATCCTGAAACAGGAAAAAAAGCTTTGCGTGAAACCAACACAATGCCTCAGTGGGCCGGTTCATGCTGGTATTATCTCAGGTATATCAGCCCCGAGTTTGATGGAGGTCCCGTAGATCCTGAAGAGGAAAAATACTGGATGCCGGTAGACTTATATGTAGGAGGATCTGAACATTCTGTGCTTCATTTGCTTTATGCCCGTTTCTGGCACAAAGTGTTGTATGATTGCGGTATTGTTTCAACCAAAGAACCGTTTCAAAAACTGGTTCATCAGGGAATGATTTTGGGTGAGATGGAATACACCGCATTCAGGAAAAATGGAAAAGTGATAAGTGCAGAAAAAGCTTCTGAACTTGAAGAAGTTGAAAGAGTGAGGGTTGATGAATCGGAAGTAGAAAAGAAAGGAGAGAGGTTCGTACTTAAAGGTACAGAAACAACAATTGAAGCACGCGCTCATAAAATGTCGAAATCACGCGGAAACGTTGTGAACCCTGATGATGTGGTGAAACAGTACGGAGCAGACTCCTTACGGCTTTATGAGATGTTTATGGGACCTCTTGAGCAGGTTAAACCCTGGAGCACGAAAGGAGTGGAGGGAGTAAACAGGTTTCTGAATCGTGTTTGGAGATTGTTTACCGGCAATGAATATGAAGACACTCTTTTGATTACGGAAGCTGAACCCACACGTGATCAATTAAAAGTATTGCATGAGGCCATTAAAAAAGTTACCGAAGATATTGAAGCAATGAGGTTTAATACCGGGATTTCTGCTCTCATGATTTTTAGTAACGAAGCAAATCAGTGGGATGGAGTTCCGAGAGCGATAGCTGAACCGTTTTTGAAAATACTATCACCTTACGCTCCCCATATTGCTGAAGAACTTTGGAACAGGATAGGTCATACTAAAAGTCTGGCATACGAACCATGGCCGGCTTATGATGAAGAATACCTGAAAAGTGACAGTGTAATTTTCCCGGTTCAGATAAACGGAAAAGTGCGCGAGCAGCTTAATGTTCCGGCCAATAAGGCAAGCGACAAAGATTTTGTGATAGGTTTAGCAAAACAACAGGCCAAAGTTCAAAAGTATTTAGAAGGAACCACTACAATAAAGGAGATATTTGTTCCCGGTAAAATTGTGAACCTTGTTGTTAAACCATCCTGAATACTGTTGTCTGCTCAGAGCCTGACAAATAGTTTTATGTGAAGTTCATTTTGCAATGTCACACTTTGGCAGGCTCAAGAAATAACACACAAAATAAACGATTAAACTTTTTTTACTGCCACTAAAACACAAAAACACCATTTTATATTGAAACAAATTGGTAAGAAGGCATAAATAAAGTATGCAGGCCTGTAAAGGAATGTAGATGTGAAGTTTTTATTTGATGTTTTCTTCTTCAATATTTTGTGTTTTAGTGCTTTGGTGGCAAATAGAATCAATTAAATTCCGATAACTGAAATTGGCAAAAAAATCTGCAATAGATCTCTATAAAGAAGCTCTTCAGGAAATCCGCAGTAATGCTGCAGCAGTTTACTACCTGTATGGAGACGAATCATTCTTTATAGATAAATTGCAGGAAGTGATTTCCGGTCTTGTTCCGGATGAACAGAAAGATTTTAATTTTGACCTTATATACGGGAATGAATCCACACCGGCAAAGGTACTTTCCGTGGCAAGAAGTTTCCCGATGATGGCAGAGCGCAGGGTGGTTATAGTCCGCGACTTTTTGAAGCTTAAATCACAAGAGGGTGCAGACGGACAACTATCAGACTTTGAGAGTTATGTGAAAAACCCGAATCCATCAACCGTTCTCTGCCTGATTGATCAAAAATTTCCCGACCGCCGTACTTCTTTGGGTAAATCACTTTCCGGGAAGAATAGTAATGTATCTGATTTCAAGTTCTCTAAACTTGATGAGAATGCATTGCCAGGGTGGATTATTCAATGGACATATCAAAAGCATAAAAAAAATATTGATGCCCGCGCAGCCCAGATTTTGGCACAGCTGGTGGGTAATGATCTTCACTTATTGTCTACAGAAATAGAAAAAGTGTGCACTTTTGTAGACACTCAAACCGACGTCACTTTAGGCCACGTAAAAAAAATAATCGGCTCATATCGCGAATATTCGGTAATTGAGCTTAAAGAAGCCATATTTCGACGAAACCTCGATGAATCGCTTGGCATTGCGGAACAGATGTTGCTTAAGAGTAATGCAGATGCGGGAGAAGTAATTCGTACCGTAGGGTTCTTTTACAGTGTGTTTAGTGATGTTTGGCAAATTCTTCGATTGGTCGAGAAAGGTTTTAACAGAAACCAGATTCAATCAGAGTTGGGCATCAACCCATATGTATTTAAATACAAATGGCAGGAAGCAGCCCAATTCAAATATTCAGAAATGCCGGGCATTTTTGAAGCTCTGTTAGATGCTGACAGAGCCGCAAAAGGCTTCACTACACTGGATACCCCTTCGATACTTCTTCTGCTGATAAAGCGGATTCTTGGTTAAACAAGAGTCCTCACAACAGCAACTTAAGATTTATGGGGTACCGATATGGCAACATCTAACAGTGTACAACTTCGACAACTTTCCGATGAAGACGTTATGGAACAACTGCAGGCAGGCGTTGTGCAGGCATTTGATGAAATCGTAAGAAGATATAAAGACAGGCTTCATAACTTTCTTTTCAGATATACACAAAATCACCAGGATTGTGAGGATCTTGTCCAGGAAACTTTCCTCAGAGTTTACAGAAGCAGACATTCCTACGAGAGGATTGCAAAGCTTTCTACCTGGATGTACACTATCGCGCTGAATCTTGCAAAAACCATGTATAAGAAAAAGCAGCGGATGACAACCATATCCATACATGCTGATCCCGCAGATTCTGAATCACGTGAGTTTGAAATTGAAGATTCAACCATTTCGCAGGAAGAAGCATTGCATCAAAAAATGTCGGTATCCGAACTTGAAAAAGCACTGTTGAAGCTAAATGAAGATTTCAGAGAAGTAATTGTTCTTCGTGATATTCAGCAACTTTCATACGAAGAAATCGCTGAAATAACCGATACTGCAATGGGTACTGTGAAATCCCGAATCAACAGGGCAAGGCAGCAGTTACAGGAAATGATCGGAGATTTCGTTTATTCGGAAACAAATTAAACGTATTGCAGTAGTACTCTGTATAACAGTTTTTAAAATACAGGGTACTGCTGCATTATGGATATCTCAAATAACGACAATACACTTCACGAATTTATTAACGACTTCGCCGAGTCGAAACTTTCAAAGCCGGAGCTTCAGGCCTTTTCTGAATTGATGGAGCAAAATCCGGAAGTCAGAAAAATGTCGTACGCCGGCATGATTATTCACAATAAATTCAGAACTTCCGATAAAATTCGCGCAAAAAAGGGATTTGAACAACGAATGGCTGCCCGATTTGCTGAAGAAATGAAAAGAGAAGCGGTAGAAGAAAATATTGAATTAAATTCGGTGAATGCCGATTAAGCCTGAGTTAAAGATTTCTCGAGTTTTAATAGTTCAGCATGCCCCGGTTCTATTTTGAGCCCCAATTTTACATAGTATAGACTCTCCTCAAAAGCTTTTGCTTTATATAAAATCCAGGCAATATTATAATAGGCTTCCGTAAAGTCTGGATTACACTTTATTGCCTCTTCATAACTTTTTGCAGCTTCAATGTGATCGTTATTCCGTAACCGGAAATTACCAAGGTTGTAGTGGGAGAGGGCATTACCCGGATTGATTTTTACGATATAATTGAATAATTCTTCCGCTTTTTCTGTCTCTCCTGATATTTCGTACTGCTCGGCCAAATTATTTAATGATGGGATATGAGAAGGATTAAGGTCTACAGCTTCCATAAATGAATGAATTGCCTCTGCATTATTACCCGATTCTGCATACACTGTGCCTAGGTTGTAATAGTATTTGGGATCTTTTTTTATGCTGAGTGCTTTTTGAATTGCTATTTCCGCTTCTACATAATCTCCTTTCAGATAATAACCCACACCCAAATCATTTAATAATTCAGAGTTGTTTTGATCCTTTTTTAGCTCTTTAAGTATCTCTGAAATTTTATTTTCTATCTTTTTTTGCTCAATCAAAACTGGAAGCCCACCTGTATTTCTGCTAAAAAACTATTATTTGAACCCGAAGATAAGATTACTTCAAAGGGTCCTAAAATGGTAAGTGCACCAACCGAAAGGCTTACACCATATGTTACATCATCAAATGCGAAATTAAGTACATTCCATTTATCCTGGAATCGACCTGCGTAAAAATCAACTCCGATAAATCGATGATATAGCGGTTCAAATCTTACACCAAATGAAGCTGTCTGAACATTTCTTGCAGTATCCTCATAGCGCCTGATCCCTCCAAAACGGACATATCCTTGTATGTTATCATACCTGTTCAAACTGAACCAATAGTCCCAGGGTAATTCTTCTCCGGAGGAATATCCTGCAAATAACATATGCCGCAGTGTGATAATTGATGAAATATCATAATAAGCCTGCCATAAACCTGAAGTAGACAGGAAATTGATCGGGCTGAAAAGAATTTCATTACTTACGGTTCCGTCTAAAACAATATTATGGCCGCGATTAGGAAATGCTTTTCTGTTAAATCGGTCAATCCTGAAAGTTCCGAACACTGAATTATGATCAACATCAGATTTAGTAACAAACTCTTCATTTATGATGTTGTTGAAGTAAATGAAATCCTGGCGCACACCAAGCGCAATGAGGGATCTGGAGGCTAAATAGTTACCTCCGGAAAATTCCAGTCGAAGTAAATTATTCGAAAACTCTGCAATACGTTCGTCTTCCCCGTATACATCGATATTTTCAACATCATAGATAAGTGAGGTTCGCCATCCAAGTTTTGAACCAATTGCTCCGTAAACAAGATGGTCTGCCATAAACCTGGTGTGATCACCCAGCCTAAGATCAAATTGTGTAAGTGATCCATCACTTATCAGGTTTCTGAATTCTGCCGATCCCAGGATCGAAGCTTGCGTGGCAGTTTCAAATCGCAAACCAAGCCTGAATATATCTGTTCTGTTTTCTACTACATTGATTTGAAGGTTATAGAAATATTCCTCGTCCGGTACAACCTGGTACGTAACAAGATCAAACAATTGAGTGCTAATCAGCACTTCTACTCTGTTTTCGATGAACTCTGGTGACAACATTGAGCCTTCCGGAATTTGCAATGTATTTTGTATCACCTGTTCCGATATTCGTTCGTTACCGCGGATGATTACCCGGTTAAATGGGAGTGACACAAACTCACCAATTCCCGGCCTTTCGGGTGGCGGGCGCGTTTGTAATGCCGCAAGCTCTCTGAACTGCTCCATGTAGTCTTCTGCTCCTTTTACACCGGCAGCTACAAGTGGGTCAACCTTGTCAAAATCGAGAATATCAAATTTATTTAAATCTTCAGGAGTGATGTATATATCTGCATTTACTTTTTGCTCATCAATTTTTTCATTTATAAAAAAGTTAGCTGTTTGATTCAATATTGATGAGAGGGTTGTTAAACTATCTCGTGGCATCAGGGGAGAGGCAACATTAACAGCAATTATAAAGTTGGCACCCATTTCGATTGCCTGATCCACCGGTAAGTTGTTTGAGACTCCACCGTCAACATATATTGAATCGGCAATTTCATGTGGAGCCATCAAAGATGGAATAGAAATACTTGCACGTATAGCATCAGGTAAATAACCTGATCGAAAGTGTGCAGGCTTGCCCGTTTCAAGATTTGTTGCCGTTGCTGAAAATGGGATCGGAAAATCAGTAAAACTATCGATGCTGTGAACAGGCCAGGTTAATCCTGATAAAAATGTGTAGATGCCTTGCCCGGTTATAATTCCTGCAGGGAGGTCGAGTCCTCGCTCCCTGATAGGGAATGAAACTGCAGTACGCTGGTCAAATTGTTTATGATAATTGGAAAGATATCTGCGTGCAGGTGCCCCCGAAAACAGTTCCTGCCAGTTGCTGCTTCTGCCAATTTCAATAAGCTGATTGGAAGTGTACCCGATACTATACAACCCGCCAACCAAAGCTCCCATACTTGTTCCGGTAATGTAATCAATGCGTACGCCGGCTTCTTCAAGCATTTGAATTACCCCGATATGGGCAATACCCTTTGCACCTCCGCCACTTAAAACAAGGCCAACCCGAAGTGTATCATCCTCAACTTCTTGTATTTGATTTGCCGATGATTTTGAGGGAAGTATCAATAAAAAACTCATCATAAACAGAAATATCCCAATTGAATGAGTAAAATTTCTGATGATGGATAATCTGTTTTTCATATCTGTTAAAACTACAGAATTATAAAACAGAATTCAGTGTAAGATGTGCAATATTTCTTAAAAAGCTTTGCTAACTGCCGACTTAAGCTTGTTGAACGTAATCGGCTTTTCGACATAGGCAATGTAATCCGTTTCTTTTGCCCGCTCTCTGGTGGCAGGTTCTGTATTACCGGTAACATAAATCACTTTAACCTGCGATTTTTCCCTTATTCTGCTCATCGCTTCGATGCCATCTATATCATCACTCAAACGAATATCCATAATAATAAGATCGATACCATCTAAAGATAAGGCAGCTTGTATAGCAGCACGTCCCTCAGACACAGTAGCAAGTACTGAGTGGCCAAGCTCATTAATGTATCTTTCCATAATTATTTGTTGAATACCATCATCTTCAACGAGCAGTATATTTTTCGACATAGAAGTAAAGCCAGAACTCAAAATACGGTTAGTTAATCCGAAGCATTTAAATGAAAGAGTAAGAACTGCAGCAAATGTTACATTATTTTTTTTTTAAAGAAGCCTAAGAGACCTGATATCCTTCCTTTTCAAGAATTGAAGTAATTTTATCTGTATGAGCACCCTGTATGTAAATAGTCTTCTTTTCGGTATATCCACCCGCACCGCAGGATGATTTCAGCTTCTTTTCAAGCTTTTCAATGACCTGGGGATTATGGGTTATACCTGATATAACTGTTTCAGGTTTTCCTGTTTTGGGATTTCGCCTTTCCTGTACTTTAACTTTCATTTTTTACGTTAGATTGAAAATGTTATGACTCATAACTTAGGAATATTTTGAAGCAAATATGAGTGGAAATTTGTGGAATTTAGATGCTGAACCTTTAAGTAATAATTACTTGTTACAAGTTTAAGAGAAACACTAAATTCATTACCTTTAAATCTTAAACATAAATACAGTAAGGAGAAATCATTGCAGAATATTGAGATGGAAATATTAGGCTTATCCACCAGTCCAAGCAGTGGAGGAGCCTATGCATTAATTCTGACGGAAAAAAACGGAAACAGACGCCTTCCAATCATCATTGGTACGTTCGAAGCACAGGCTATTGCATTAGAGCTGGAGAATATAAAACCTCCAAGACCAATGACACACGACTTACTGAAAAACCTTGTATTAAGTTTTGAATCAAAAGTTGATCAGGTTGTAGTAAGTGAACTGGTTGAAGGCACTTTCTTTGCCCAGGTGGTTTACAATGCGAATGGAGGAAAAGTTGAACTTGATGCGCGCCCCAGCGACGCCATAGCTTTAGCAATCAGGTTCAGTGCTCCCATTTTCGTGAACCAGGAAGTTCTTGACGAAGCCGGCATTGAAACCGAAGAGGGAGGGGTTCAAAGTTCTAAACAGGCTCCTGTATCAGAACAACAAACCGGAGAACTTAGTGAAATAGAAAAGCTCCAAAATGAGCTTCATACTGCTATTGAAACAGAGAATTACGAGAAAGCAGCAAAAATTCGTGATCAGATAAAAAAACTAAAAGGTTAACGTGAATCTGACTCCTATACCGTTTGATCAGCTTCCCTTTTCTAAACTTTTTCAGGATTACACAACTTCAAAAAACTCTGTTTTAGAATTTTTTGAAAGTGATCCCTTCGATTCAAACTCTTTTCACGATCGATTAAATACTCTCATTGATGATGAAACTATAGACCGGAAGTTCATCGTTGACTTCCTGAAAGACTTTAATAGCGACTTTACAGATTCCGAAAATGTATTCGCTCAAATTGAAAAATTTTCTGATCCTGATACTTTTGCAATTCTGACCGGTCAGCAGGTTACGTTATTCGGCGGGCCTCTTTACACTATTTACAAAACCATTACCGCAGTCTTATATGCAAAAAAATTATCGAAGGAATTAAACAAGAATGTTATTCCGGTTTTTTGGCTAGCTGATGAAGATCATGATTTTGAAGAAGTTACCGGCATTTCGGTACCGGATGGTGATTCAAATTGTACACTGCAATACAACGGTGAGTCTGATGATAAAAGAGCAGCATCAGTTAAGTTCGACAGTTCAGTTGAAGAATTAAAAGAACAACTTTTTGAAGTACTACATGACACTGACTTTACTGAAAAGGTTAAAAAATTCATTGATAAGAATTACAAGAAGGGTGAAAGTTTTGGCCGTGCCTTCGGTAAACTGTTGTTAGATCTGTTTAGCGATGAGGGACTGATACTTGCTGGCAGCAATAACCTAAAAGCAAAAGAGTACACAAAGCATCTGTTTGTCAAAAGCATCAGAGATCATAAAGAAATTCAAACAAAACTTGATGATACTACCTATAATTTAATTGAAAAAGGGTATCACGGACAGGTTCATGTTCAATCCTCAAATCTGTTCTATGTTGAACCGGATGGCAGAAGGGAAAAATTGGAATTTGCTGAGAATAAGTGGACAACTGCCACTAGAAAATTTGAAGAGAGTGAACTGATAGAAATTATAGATCATGATCCTGAGCTAATCTCTCCCAATGTTTTCCTCAGACCTATTTTGCAGGACTCTATTCTGCCGGTAATATCCTATGCAGGCGGGCCAGGTGAAGTTGCTTACTATGCTCAGATGAAAGATTTTTATCGCCACTTTGAAATGCAAATGCCTGTAATACTGCCGCGTTTCAGTATTACTCTTGTTGAATCATCGATTAGCCGGATTATTGAAAAGCTTCCTTTCAGCATCACTGAATACAATCAGCGAATAGAGGATCTTGAAAAACAATTTGTTATTAAGTCAGAAACAAAGGATCTGGAAAAGTTATTCAGGGAATGGAAAAACTATGTGGATGAACTGACTCTGAAGATGAAAAAAGAAATTGAGGAAGTGGATCCTTCATTGAAGGCAAGTGCAGGAAAAGCCTCAGCAATTTATTCTTCTGAATTGGATAAACTGAAGGGCAAATTATACCGGTCGGTCAAAGAAGATGAAAAAATTCAGCTTAACAGAATATCAAAAATAAAACACAATCTTTTCCCGGATCAAAGTTTGCAGGAGAGGCAAACTGCATTTGTCTATTTTATGAATAAATATGGTTTGAATATTTGGGATGACCTCCTGAGCTTGCTTGAAAATGAAAAGCCGGATACCCACAAAGCAATTGATATCTGATGGGTCAAAAAATAAAAGATGAATTAAGAAAAAAATACCTTGCCACCCGCCGTTCACTCTCAGAGCAAGAGGTCATATCTAAAAGTGAAGAGATTATCCAGCAGTTGATTTCAACTGAACCATTCAGGAAAGCAGCAACCGTACACTCGTATCTCCCTATTAAAAAGAACCGTGAAGTGAATACTCTGGATTTTGTTGAGCATTGCTTTGAAAATGACAAGACCGTTGTAATACCAAAGGTTGAGACTGATCAGCAGATGAGCCATCATGTTTTAAATAGCTTTGAAGAACTTAAAACTAACAAATGGGGAGTGGCAGAGCCGATTCGACCCAACCCGGTTTCGATTACGCAAATAGATTTAGTGATTGTTCCTATGGTTTGTGGTGATCGATACCGTAACAGAATAGGATATGGAAAAGGATTTTATGACCGTTTTTTATCACAAACAGATGCTTTTAAAATCGGATTGTTATACGATTGCACATTAACTGATCAAAAAATTCCCGTTGAAGATTTTGATCAAAAACCGGATTGGCTTATTACTGAAACAGAAATAATCAGATAAAATCTGTAACTCTTAATATTTTGTTTCGTAGAGTTAACTGTACAATCAAAAATTGAAGCGATTGCCATGAACATAAAATCAGAACAAACTCAGTCTTCTACACTTCACATCAGCGAACAGGATCTCAGAAGCACATTGAATGAGTTTCTTGAAAGTGATGAGAAGAAAGAATCCAGATCCATCTGGAATACAAGAACAATCGTTGGATTAGGTTTTATATTTTTGGCTTTTGCCTACATCGGCAATTTTATAGCAACCGGAATGTTTGGATTTTCAGAAATACCTTTTCTAGAATCGGTTCTTCGATTTGCCCCATACCTGGCCGGTGCGTTTCTTGCTGTTGATTGTATAGCCATGCTAAAGCGCAAAAAAAAGAATAAAATTATGGAAGCCGAACGAAATCGCGAAACCAGAGACAGTCTTGATAAATTTCTGTATCCATCCGGAAGTAAGTCTCAAAAATCCACACGGAGTAAAGCCAAAGAGGAAAGTTTTACTTCAGCAATTTCTGATTCAGGCAGATTGATGAGGTCAAGAACCGATAAACAGCTGTTTGGTGTGTGCGGCGGATTGGCAAAACACCTGGGTATGAGTTCAACTGTTCTGCGGATCATATTTGTAGCTGCTACTATTTTCGGATACGGTAGTTTTGTGCTTGTTTATATAGCCATGGCTATTGTTATGCCTAAAGAGCCCGTTGAATTCATGGATGACTTCTACTGATTTGATGCCAATTTGCAGATGGTTTTTGGTTCTTAAACCGTTACATTTCCACATCCAATTCAAGAACTAACCATTCATAGTTTTGCTGATATCATTCGAAGGAATTGACGGTTGCGGAAAATCAACTCAAATAGAACTTCTTAAAGAGAGTCTTAAGGCCAACGGTCTCACCGTTCACATATTCAGAGAGCCGGGAGGTACGGAAATTTCTGAGCGCGTTCGCAGCCTGCTTCTGCATGATACGGATGAGATGAACCCTGTAACCGAGCTTTTACTTTTTTCAGCAGCAAGGTCACAGCTTATATCAGAAAAAGTAATCCCGCTGTTGGAAAAAAATGAGATTGTGATTTTAGACCGGTTCTACGACTCAACAACTGCATACCAGGGTTATGGCCGTAAATCTGTTCCGTTAAAAGAGATAAAACTTTTAAACTCAATTGCTTCACATAACCGGGTACCGGATATCACATTTTATCTGCGAATCGATTCGGGAACTGCTGCACAACGAACCCAAAGCAGCAGCAAAGACCGTATGGAACGGGCTGGTAATCAGTTTTTTGAGAAAGTGGCATCCGGGTTTGATAAAATCAGTAAGCAGGAAGATCGGTTTATAACAATTGATGCAACCAAAGCATCCGATGAAATTCACAAAGTGATTATTGAGGCTGTGAAAGCTCATCTTTAGCCAACAGCTTTGGCCTGATCCAGTAGAAAAGAGAAGGCAAAATGATCAGGTCTGCAATAACTGCCCAGATGATTGTAGTACAAATCAGAAGGCCCATAGTGGCAGTTGATGTAAATATACTGGTCATTAATGTGCCAAATCCGGCAATTAGAACCATACTTGTGATTATAATAGCACGGCCTGTTTTTATGGTAGTAACCGTAAGTGAGGGAAACATAGCTCCGGTTCGTAAATACTCAATTCTAAACCGTGCCAGGTAGTGGATGCTGTCATCAACCGCAATTCCAAGAGCTATTGTAAAAATAACCGCTGTTGAAGGCTTAATATTGATATTCAAAAAGCCCATAATACCGGCCACAATCACGAGAGGAATGAGATTTGGCACCATTGATATAATCACCATTCGGGTGTTTCTGAAGAGTAGTGCCATAATGATTGAAATTGCTACAACAGCAATAAAAATACTCCAGGCCAGTGAATACACAATTTTCTCGGTTAAATCAGCACTTAGTATAGTGGTGCCGGTTACCGTTACTTTTTCATCAGTAAAATTATCATCCAAAAAAGGTGTCAGTTCATCCCTGATTTGATTGATACGTTTTGAACCGGCATCTTCGGTAAATGCAGTCACCCTTACTTTTTGATAATCGAAATCCGTTAAACTGAAAAGCTCCTCTGCATCATTAATTTCGAGAAGCAGCATGTATTGAGCTATCAAATCATCTCTTTCCGGAATCATTCCACGCTCCGAAATTTCATCATCAAAAAGCCGGTGGATTTCAGAAACCAGCGTATGCAGGCCAATTACACGGTGTATTTCATCAAATTCCTGAAGCTTATTTTCGAGATTACTGAGCCTTTGAAAGAAACCGGCACTCATAATTCCATCAGGTTCACCGCTATCAATGATAAACTCCATAGGGAAAAGGGGAGAGAGGTTTTCTGAGAAAAAAGCTGCATCACGCATCAGTTCGGTATCCTCGCTTATGTCGTCAAATACTTTACCGTCTACATCTACTTTAAGTATTCCGATAGCAAATACTGCCGTTATTGCAAATCCTGCAATTACCGTTTTTTTGTAATGCAGCCTGTTAAGCGCAGATATTTTCTGAAGCCATCTGCTGATCAGCGGATAAAATGACCCCGACTTTTCATTGAAAACTCGTTTTTTCCTGGATTTATGCAGCAATACCGGCAGAAAAAATATGGTAACCACATAAGCCAGTAAAACCCCAAGAGCTGTGTATGCTCCAAATTTTTGCATTGGAACAACTGTGCTACTTAGCAGTGATGCAAAACCGATAGCTGTAGTAACACTTGTCAGAAATGTTGCGCTTCCCAGTGTTTTCAGCATCTCAAGAATGGAAGCACGCTTATCCATACCAATCTCCCTTGCATCATCATATTT